>CAZXCJ010000015.1:0-26616 GCA_964639335.1 uncultured Gammaproteobacteria bacterium
AAAAAGTAACGGAGGCGTTTACAAAGGTTGGCTAGCTCCCGATGGAAACGGGATGTTGTCGTGCAAACGCAAAAGCCAGCTTTACTGCAAGGGGTACAACCCGCGCAGTTGCGAAAGCAGAAGTTAGTGATCCGACCGTATTCGATATAGGACGGCGGAAGCTCAACGGATAAAAGTTACTCCGGGGATAACAGGTTAATCAGGTCCAAGAGTCCACATCGACGACCTGGTTTGACACCTCGATGTCGGCTCGTCGCATCCTGGGGGTGAAGAAGCTCCCAAGGGTTTGGCTGTTCGCCAATTAAAGCGGCACGCGAGCTGGGTTCAGAACGTCGTGAGACAGTTCGGTCTCCTATCCGCTATGGGCGGTTGGAATTTTGAGGAGTCCCTTTCCTAGTACGAGAGGACCGGAAAGGATAAACCTCTAGTGTACCAGTTGTTCTGCCAAGGGCATTGCTGGGTAGCTACGTTTAGTTAGGATAAGTGCTGAAAGCATCTAAGCGCGAAGCCGTCTCCAAGATTAGAATTCCTTATTAGGCACCTTATAGACTATGAGGTTGATAGGCTCTAAGTGTAAGATCAGCAATGATTTTAGCTGAGGAGTACTAATTGCCGAGCGATCACTGAAACATTAAGTATTGCTTTCCCACCTACGCCATTAGGCTTCGGTGGATAAGTGAGTCACTAGATAAAAACCGTGAACTACTCATTTCATTCGAGTTCACGGCGAAGATTTGGTGATTCTAGCGATGGGGTAACACCTAGTTCCATACCGAACCTAGCAGTTAAGACCATCAGCGCCGATGATATTGCACTATTAAGTGTGAGAAAGTAGGTCATTGCCAATTATAACAAAAAACTCCGATCTAATCGGAGTTTTTTGATTATTTAAATTTATATTTATTCTTCTTCTATTTCTGTTAAACCTTCCCAATAACCTTCTCTTACTTTTAATTCTTTATTATTTTTCTCTGCTATTTCTTGAGTAGCTTTTATAAATAATTCCATGTCTGGATGTCCTTTCATAGAATCTCTTTCTAGAATTTTCAACATAGCTTCCCATGTATTTATTCCAGGACTTTCACCATCAATTAATTTTTTAGCTATTCTAACAAAGCCATCAGTTGATGTTTCTATATCTATCTTTCCTTCATGAGCGTTTTTATCAAATTCTTCATCATTAAGATTTAATTCCATATTTTTAATTTCTTGCAAGGCTGGAGATAATTCTTCTTTTTTTTCTTCTTCGTTCAGTTTATCTTTAACATCCTCGGTTTTAGTTTTTTTTTCGTTTGGAGACAGTTGGTCAAAATTCATAGTTTTTTTATTAATAATTAAGTTTATAAATATTTAAAAATAAATTACCAAAATTGTAATCCACCCTATCTTATTATTTAGATTATCAATGTTATATAGAAAAGTAAAGACCTTTATTATGGCGTATAATGTATCCGAATAAACGAAGTTTCGGATTTTTTTTGATAAAATTGACTGAAAGTTTATCAAGGAAAAAAATACGAAATTTGGGTGAAGCCTGAGCGAACGGACGAAAGGAGAGAGTCGAAGGGTGAACCTCATATTCGGTGTTATGTGAAGTTTTGAAATTTATATCGAACAAAAAGGATTAAAATTATGTTTTAGCAGTTGATTCATGGGCTCAGCAAGTGGTGTTGGTAAATTATCCCACTTAAACCAGTCCCACTTTTCAAATCGATCAGGTTCCTTTAATTGGAGTTCTCCTGTAAATTCATCTGTAACAAAAATAATCGTTACAAAATGTTGGTTTGTTATTTTAAACATATCATCTGTATATGTAGCCAAGCATAAATTACTAACGATCAACCCAGTTTCTTCATATGATTCTCTTTTGACTGCTTCTAATACTGGTTCAAAAAAATCAACATGACCCCCAGGAAAACACCATGCGTTTTTTGCGGCCTTGTGAATTCTTTTGCCTAGAAGTACCTTATTGTCTTTTTTTATTAAAACTCCAACACCAACTTTTGCGTGAGACATAATTTTGATTCTTTTAAATAAATTTTAAAATTTCGTATAACTTCTTATATGCGAACTAGTTGACTTT
The DNA here is from genome assembly GCA_964639335.1 of uncultured Gammaproteobacteria bacterium. GTDB lineage: Bacteria > Patescibacteriota > Patescibacteriia > UBA1558 > S5-K13 > JAIOTH01. The sequence goes on from CAZXCJ010000015.1 coordinate 2,084, forward strand.
TGGGCTTAGATAAAAGGTTTAATTGTGTAAAATTGTAAATTATAACAAGTTATGATTATATTACAATTTTACTCTTTTTTGGTCTATTTTTACAATTTTATTTCTCCCTGTTAAATTATATATATGCCGTGTTAAGTGATATTAAGTTTTAGATATTTCTAAAATTATTTTGGATATTTTATTAACAGTATTTTTTTCAATATCAATTTCAGTTTCAAGCTTGTGTCTCGCATTAACACTTTTATTATAAATTTTTGTAGCTATTTTTTTGTTTATTACTATTTTACGATTTTTGTTGCGTTGGTAAGAAGTGTTGAAAGATGTGGATAGATAAAAAAGTTTAATTTTTATATTATATATTTTTTTAAAATTTAGATATTGGTTAATTCTGAGTTTGCCGTTTTTATGTTTGCTTGATAAAATTCCTTCGAGAATTACGTTGTAACCATTTTTCAAATATAGATCAATGAGCCTGTGTAGGGCCTCATAGATTATATCTGGATTTTCATCGTTTCCACAAACATCCCAATAAAAATAATCTGGGCAAAAAATAGCGGTTTTACCTTTGAGTTGTTTTTGTAAAAGCCGAGCAACACTTGATTTTCCACTGCCCGCAGAGCCTCGAATAATGATAAAATATTTCATAAAATAATTATTCAATGATTTAATTTTGAATTACCTGTTTTTTTGTTAATGTCTAAAAAGATAGGTTTTCTGTTTTTATCTACCATATATGTCCATGTTTTTTTTGGGTTTGAATTCGTAATTTTAATGGGAGTATTTGTTAGTTGTGAAAGGATTTTTGCATAAACATTATTATCCCAATTATCAAAAATTGGTTTATTGCTTAAGCCCATTATAGGTAATTGTATTGTCTCAATATATTTATCTTTTTCACAACTTATGTATTTAGGTGTTCTATTAATTAAGATAGTTTTATATAAAATTTTTGCTATTAATTCTCTAAATTGTATTGGATGTAGAGGTATAGAGAAATATTCACTTAAATTTTTTTCTAATTTTTGTGTTATGCCACCATCTTGTAAAACAGAAATAATACCAATTTTACCTAATCTGCATGCAATAAGCATTGCTTGACTATCAAAAAAATCCCATTGTTCTTCTTTTTCTTTTGGACTTTGAGTATTTACGATATAGATTGATGCAGGAAAAAAATCTCTAAACTTATGAAGTCCCCTAACCCCTTGTAAAAACATATAATGCGAATAGAAAGATTTAATGTACTCTGGGGTAGTAATTGTCCCTTTATTAGAATCTTTTTGATCATAATAAAGAAATAGTTCTTTATACATTAATCCAAAATATATTTTTCCAAGCCATAAAAAGAGAATTTCTTTATCAATTTTTTTAAGAAAATTGTATCCTTCATCTACTGCTTTTTTGATTTTATCTTCAAGTGGTTTTAGATATTTTCTATTACATGTTAAACAGCATGGAATTGTTAAATAGCGATAAGGAATTTCTGTACCATTGAGGAGAGTTAATTTTTGATCCCATAAATTATAACGTTTTTGTAACCAAGTTGGGATAACATGTTCTTTTGTTCTATTTTTTTTGTTTAAATTAATACCACAAAGAAAACAGGACTTATCATTAAATTTGTTTTTTTCAATCTTATTTTTTTTCATTTTGCCCTTTATTAATATAGAGGGTTCATAAATTTTTTTAATTTATTTTTATAATTTTATTTTTCATAGTCATTTTTTAATATTTATTCAATATTAGAAAAACAATATTGCGGAATAGTTTTTTCGGCGTGCCATCTTTCTTTCCAACCGCAATCGTCTGACCCTAAATCAAAAGTGTCACCTTTTAAAGAGATGGCCTTTTCCATATTTTTCATAATGACATAGTTGCCTAAGTTGGAAATTTTTGGATTAACTCCACTGGCCAGATGATAATAAATTTTTTTATATAAAAGAGCTAAGCTAACTGCTTCTTTTTGCTTGTTAATTTCAAAGCTAAGCATTATCCATTTCCAGGGGAGCCGTAAGAGATCGTGAAATATTTGGGGGTGGTCAGTGCCGGAAAAAGATGATTCCTCGCCGAATTTTTTGATATTTAATTTAATTAACAAATCTAAATCTTGATATTGATCGGGAATAATGTTGACTTTATCTTGTTCGATAATTTTGTTTTCCCGCTGGAAGTTTTTTTGTCTTTTTTTAGAAAATAATTTCTTAAATAATTCTTCTCGGGAATGGTAGCCACTTAAATCAAAAAAGTAATTGAAATTATCCTGAGGCAGGCTTTGGGTAAATGAATCGTTTTGAGTTAGAACTAATTTGGCGGGCTGGTCTAATGATTGGTAAAATTGCGGGATATATTGGTAATTTTCGGGAGTAATAAAGATTTGATTAATGTTCATATAGGGTCCGCCAAAAAATTCCAGATATTTTTTTTCGGTATTGTATTGCAAAGGAAGTAGGCTGATAATTTTATCATCAATCAAGCCAATATAAAAGTAGAGCTGGTAATTGGTATACTTGTTAAATGCTGTTCGGAATTCCCATTCATCATAAACTGTTTTTCGCGGAGAGAATTCTTTCCATAATTTTTGGCATTTCGACAGATCGCGGACACATTCAATTTTCATATTTTTAATAATAGAGTTGCTGGAAGCTTAGTTTATTTCCACAACTTTGTTTCTTCCTTTTTCCCCTTGGATAATTTTAATATTTGATTTAGCTGTTTTAAAGTATTTAGCTAAAAATTTAATTAATTCTGCATTAGCTTCCCCCTTTTTTAATTATAAAAGGAGGCGAAATTTGGGTGAAAGAAAAAGTGCAACCTTTGAAAATTATTAACGCACTTTTTTTGAACCTCATATACTTTGTTATGTGATGTTTCAAATCCCACATTCCTTATTAAAATAAATTATTTTTCAAAAAATCATTTCTTAAACCGTTATGGTAACTAACATCATCTTGTTTATCAGTCTTTGCATCCCAAAATCCACCAATAATTCTTGTCGCCAAAATTGGTTTTATCGATAAATCAAATTTATTTTTTTCTTCTTCAGATAATTGATTGCGTAATTTATTCAGATAATTTTTCGCCAATCCAGGATTTTGTGCACTTGTGTATAGCCTATGATAGAAATAACAAACATCATAATATCTCGGTGATTGAGAGCTTGCGTGTTCGCCATCGATGAGGATGAATTTTCCACCATCTTGTATCATATGCCATGGAACAAAGTCACCATGATTGACACCTAGCTCATATGTATCTCGAAGTTTTTTTACAGATTCAAGCATTTCTTGTAACTGATGTTCTTTAACCTCTAGATACCAACTTTGAACCCTTTGGAAAAATTCATTCCATTTTTTCTGCGAGCTTATGGAATCCTGATCTCGGCGAAGATTCAGATTCTGTTTTTGTAATGAAAGAAAAAATAAATTTGATTTAACTATTTTGTCTATCCATTGATCTAGGTTTTCCGTATTTGGTGGATTTTTGAACGCAAGCATGGAGCCATCATGATGACTAGAGAGATAATAAAATTTTTTTTCGTATTCACCTGACTCGTAAATTTTTGGGACATCAAAATAATTAATATCGGCTTTTTCTATTAAGCTACCAATTTGTTGATTCCAGAGAGTTTCATTCTGCGTTCTCTCTCCTATGTCTGGCGTTGATGCCATTTTTAAGAAAAAAATTTTATTATCTTTCTTCAGTTTTCCGTGAAGATGGCGCCATAATTGGTGTAATTCCAAAATATCATAACCATTTTTTGAAAAATAATTCTCAATCAAATCTTTGTCTAGTAACCTAGCTTTTCTATAATTTTTACCAGCTTTGGTAGTAAACGAATCTATATTTAATTTGTCTTTTTTCATAAGAGTGGGATTTGAAATTTCACATAACTCCTTATATCCGAACCGGCCAATTAAGTGGCTTAAATAAGGGGTTTGTTTATATAAAATTGTAAATCATAACAAGTTATGATTATATTACAATTTTACTCTTTTTTGGTGATTGCCACAATTTTATTTTTCCCAGTTTCGCCTTTAATTATTTTAATATTAGATTTAGCAGTTTTAAAGTGTTTAGCTAAGAATTTAATTAATTCTGCATTAGCTTTTCCTTTTTCTGGGATAGCTTTTAATTTAATTTTTAAAAAATTATCTTTCTGTTCAATAATTTCAGTTTGGGATGATTTGGGTATTATTTTTATTGTATATTTCATATTTTATATTGTAGAGACGCAAAATTTTGCGTCTCTACAAGGATGATTTTTTAAAAATTAGGCATCAAAGATGCCTTTTCCTTGTCTAATTATTTCTATTTCATCATTAATTAAACTGACAACAGTAGAGGGTTTATTATTAATTTGTCCGGCATCTAAAATTAAATCTACTTTTCCAAACCAATCCTTTTTAATTTTATTTGGGTCAGCATAGTTTTGTTTACCGCTTTTATTGACACTAGTAGTGATAATAGGATGGTCTAATTCTCGAACAATTTGTAGACAAATTTTATTATTAGGTATGCGAATACCGATAGTTTTTCTTTGTGGGTCTTGGAGGATTTTAGGGGCTTCTTTGCTGGCTTTTAAAATAAAAGTAAATGGTCCGGGCAAGTATTTTTTTAAAATTTTATATTGAAAATTAGAAACCATGGCCCAACGGCTAATGTCTTTTAAATCCGCACAAATAATACTCAATGGTTTTTGTTTTTTTCTATTTTTTATTTTTTGAATAGTTTGGACAGCTTTTTTATTCAAGATATCACAGCCGATTCCATAAATAGTGTCAGTAGGATAGACAATTATTTGGCCGTTTTTGAGCATATCAACAGCCCCAGAAATAATTTCTGGGTCGGGATTAGAAAGATTAATTTTTTTGATAACCATACATTTTTTTTGGGAATCTTAATATTGTTTTTAACTATTCAATGACAATATTTATTCCTTGCCCCTGATGGATGTTATTTTCATAATCAGTGATGATTGTAAAAACAGTATATTTTCCAATAACGGGTGGATTTTTCCAATCTGTATCAATGCTAGAATATAGAGGATTGCTAATTGTATTTATCCAGCGCGACTGGCCGCTATTTTCATTAAGGTAATAAAAATCTATTTTATTAATTAAATTGATATTATCAATAGCAATCTGGATATTTAAAGGAAATTCATCTTGTTTGATAATGGAATTTTCTTGTGGTATTATCCAATTTAAATCATAAGAGGTGCTTCTTTCTATATTAACTATAAAATTAAGCTTCATTTCTTGAAAATTTTCTTGCCCATCAAAAACCATTACTTTTAGTTCATGGGTTCCATTTGGAAACAATGGGCTGAAATTATAATTGTAATTATATGGTTCAGTTTTACTACTGCCTACAAATTTATCATCAATTTTATACACCACCCTATTTAAACTGCCTATTTTAGCGTGGGCATCTACTTGAATATTCAAATTTTGGGAAGTAATTTCTTGATTGGCCAAAGGATATTTTATTAAAAGAGTAGGTTTTTTAGATAAAGTATGGATATTATCATATTCGGTTGGAGGATCGCTGGTATCTATTTTTTGACCAGCATCTTCTTCTACCCACTTTAAAACGGCTTCTTCCCAAGTAGTATAATTTGGATCTAACTCTGGCTTGGTAGGAATTGGTCCAAATATGTCATCTTTATTAATATAATGCAATATACTATGCACTTTATAATATATTTTTTCTTTTAAAGTAGTCGGTGGAGTATATTCGGTAGCTAGAAACCCGGACATACTATCTATTTTTACTTTTGTTTTTTGAGCCATTTCGCCGTTAAGCATGGGTTTTTGTATTTTTTCGGCTTCCTCCTCATCTTCCTCAGTGTTTGATTCATTTTTTGCAAATCCAATTTTAGGATAATTTTCAGTGGCTTGAAGCATATAGTCCCTCCAAATAGGAGCAGCAATGGCTCCACCAGCAGCACCCTCAATCATTTTTTGATTATTATTATTGCCAACCCAGACCGCGGTAGCTATTTGCGGAGTAAAGCCGATTGTCCAAGCATCATTGAAATCGGAAGTAGTTCCAGTTTTAACACAAACTGGGCGGTCTCCCAAAGTTAAATAATTATTTATTCCAAAAATAAAACTGCGAGCTTCGTTGTCAGAGAGAATGCTATTAATTTTATTAGCAATTTCTGGTTCAATTATTTTTTCGCCCTTTTCCTCCTTGGCTTCATATAATATTTTTCCTTCTGAGTCCTCAACTTTTAAAATAGATTGAATTGGTTTTTTTACACCCTGGCGAGCCAAAGTAGCAAAGCTATTTAAATGTTCAATCATCTTAATTTCTAGTCCGCCTAATATTAATGATAGACCATAATTTTCTGGGCCCCCTATTGTGCTATAGCCAAATTTTTTAAGATAATTTAAAGCATCTTCCACACCCACTAAATACATTAATTTTACGGCCGGGATGTTTAAAGAACCGGCCAAGGCCTTTCTTAAACTAACCGGACCACGAGTTTCTAAATCATAATTAACAGGTTCATAATCTTCGGTTTCAGTTTTAAATGTTGTTTCTACATCAAATAAAATAGTTTCTGGTTGGTAGCCCTTTTCAAAGGCCAAGGCATAAATTAATGGCTTAATAGAACTGCCGGGCTGTCTTTTGGATAAAGGTATATTTACCTGGCCATCAATATCATCATTAAAAAAGTCGCGAGAACCAACCATGGCTAAGATATTGCCATTTTCTACATCAATACTTAATAAAGAAGCATTATTAGCTTTATATGTTTCAGGATATGACTCTGTTTTTTCTGCAATTATCTTTTCAGCCATTTCCTGTTTTTCAAAATCCAAAGTAGTGATTACCTTTAGTCCCCTTTCTTCTACATATCTTTCTCCCAAAATAGCATTCAATTGTTCGCGGACATAAAAAACAAAATGAGGAGCGTAAATATTTTCTGTTTGTTTTTTAAAAACTAATTCTTGCTTTTTAGCAATCTGGGCCTCTTCTTGGCTAATATATCCTTGTTTGACCATTAAATCTATAATATATTGCTGGCGGCCGATTAATTCATCTTTATGGGTTCCATAGGGAGAATAATAAGTGGGAGCCTGTGGCAAGGCAGCTAAAGTAGCCGATTCAGCAATACTCAAATCTTTGGCGCTTTTATCAAAATAGAAATTAGCAGCCGACTCTATTCCGTAAACTACTGAACCATAGGGTATTTCATTAAAGTACATTTTTAATATTTCATCTTTGGAATATTTTTGTTCTATTTTATAGGAAAGTATCCATTCTTTTATTTTTCGAGAGAGAGTTCTTTCATTACTTAGGACTGCGTTTTTAACAAATTGTTGTGTTAAAGTTGAACCTCCTTGAGCTCTTTGACCGCGTAAGCGAGGCACTATTTGACCGCGAATTATTCCCCAAATGGATATTCCTTTATGATTGTAAAAATCCTTATCCTCTATAGCAATGGTGGCTTGAACAACATAGTCGGGCAAGTCATTAACTTCAATTAAAGTTCTTCTTTCATTGCCATGAATATCATAGAGGATTTTTTCTCCAGTTTTGTCATATATTTTAGTGCTTTGAGCTATAGAGCGGTCAATAATTTTGTTAGGATTTGGTAAGTCCTTAGAATACCAAGCAAAGAGGCCGGCTAAAAATATAATACCAATTAAAGAGAGTACTAGAACGAGTTTTATTAAGCTAGGAGCAAATTTTTTAAATTTTATTTGCGAAGAAGCTTTGTGTTTTTTAGCTTTAATTCTAGTTTTTTGATGTAAATTTATTTTTAAACGAGGTTTGATTATTCTTTTTTTTCTTTGAATAGTAGAAATATGAGGTCTGAAAATTAATTTTCTTCTTTTAATTCTGCGGATTCTTTTATTAGTTTTGGGACTATAAGAACCCACTCGTTTGTTTTTCCAAACCGATGTGGGAGATTTAGATTTTTTAAAATAATCAATAGGCATAGGGTTAGTATATGGGGTTAGTTTACCCTGTGAAATACTTAAATTTTCTAAATATTTATTGATAAGAATTTATTGTATTTCAATATTATCTAATTCATATAGTTATTATATAGTATAAAATTTAAATTTCACAGGGTGAAAAGGAAAAAAGAGAAAGTATAAAGGGAAAGCATAAAGTCGGTTTATTATTGTACAAGTAAGTTAGGTTAGTTTTAAGCTATAAGTTATAAGCCGTAAGTTTACCCTGAAGGGAGATGGAGTTTCTCCTTTAGGGTTGTAAGTAGTTTACCCTGTTAAATAGTTAAATTTTTAATTTATAGTTATTTATATCTCATTTATCAAAGTATAGTCAAGTTTTATATATAAAGAAATGTAGAATTTAAATTTAAACCTGTTAAATAGTATTGCGATAAGCGATAATTTAAATTTAACAGGGTGAAAGTTATTTTAGGTTTTTTGACAATAAAAAAATCCCAGGGCTTATTCAAACTTACTGGGATTTTGGAGTTTTTTGTTTTTTCATTTTATGCTTCCTAAAACAATAAACTAATAATAATCCCCGTTATAATAGGAATTACCAAATTATCATCTAAAGGAAGAAAATCAGATACAATTTCTAAAATAGTTATACTTAGAGCCACTACAATAATAAAGAATGAGGAAAATTCAGCTTGTAAAAGAATGGGATAAACAAAAATTAGTAGAATTACACATAGGGCAAAACAGGAGACAGATCCTTCTAGGGTCTTTCTGCCTATTTTTACTCTACCAAGTTTTATTCCCGCAATAGTAGCTACGGCATCTCCCCAGATGGAGAGATTAATGACAATAAAGGCAGTTTCTTTTTTAAAAAAGAGAAGACAGAGAAGAGCGGAAAAGAGAATCCAAGTAGCTCCTGTTAGTTTTTTTTCTTCCTCTTTACGGAGGAAAATCCCAAAAAATTTATTAAAAATTTTTTGGAATCCAGAAAAATTTAAACGGAGAATTTCAACGCTAACATAGAAAATAGTAGCGATTCCAAGTCCCAGACAAACAGTAAAATGAGGCAGAAAAAGAATCGCTAAAGGAATTACAGTTCCAGAAACAGCATGAAGCAGTTTTCTGCTTTTTTCTTCTTTTTTCACTTAGTCCTCCTAAGATTTTTATTTTTTTGTTCTATTAAAATTATAATATTTTTGGATAGGTGTCAAGGTATTTTCAAAGCCCAGACTTATTGTTATACTAAAAGCGTTAAGAGTTAAAACTTTGCCCTGTTAAATGGTATCGCAAAGCAATAATTTAACAGGATAAAAAGTAAAAAAATATGGATAAAAATATACACCCCCACACTGCTGGGGCAAGTGAGGGGGTAAAAGAATTACTTACTCGCGGGGTGCAGGATATTATTGGCCGCGAGGATTTAGAAAAAAATTTAAAGTTTGGAAAGAAAATGAAGATTTATTTAGGAGCAGATCCTTCCCGGCCAGATATTCATTTAGGACACGCCGTGGTTTTAAGAAAATTAAAAAAATTTCAGGACTTGGGACATAAAGTTATATTTTTAATTGGAGATTTTACAGCTCAAATCGGTGACCCCACGGGCAAAGATGAAGTCCGTCAGCAATTATCTTTTTCAGAAATTAAGAAAAATGCTCAAACTTATAAAAAGCAGGTTTCTCAAATTTTAAATTTTTTTGGTCCCAATAAAGCAGAAATAAAATATAATTCTAAATGGAATAAAAAGCTTAAATTCCAAGATTTAATTGAGCTTTCTAGTAATTTTACAGTCCAACAATTTTTAGAAAGGGACATGTATCAAGAAAGAATAAGGGCCGGCCAGCCCATTTCTTTACAGGAGTTTTTTTATCCTTTAATGCAGGCCTACGATAGCGTGGTAATGGATGTTGATATGGAGGTGGGTGGTAATGATCAATTATTCAATATGCTTGCTGGCCGGACTTTAATGCAAAAGCTGAAGAAGAAGAATAAAATTGTAATGACCTTTGAACTTTTGGAAGGTACTGATGGTCGGAAAATGTCCAAGTCCTACGATAATTATATTGGAATTACAGATATGCCCAATGATATGTATGGCAAAATTATGTCTATTACTGACGACTTAATTATTAAATATTTTACACTTTGTACAGATATTGTTTTGGAAGATATTGAAAAAATGGCAGTGGAAATGAAGGCGGGAGCTAACCCAAGAAATTTTAAAGCGAAGTTGGCCCATGAAATAGTAAAAATTTATCATGGAGAAAAAAAAGCTCAAGAAGCAGGAAAAGAGTTTAAGAAAATTTTTCAAAAAAAAGACAAACCTAGTAATATGCAAGAAATTAGCTTAAAGGAAGATGTTGGTATTTTAGAGACCCTGGCTAAATATAATTTAGTTTCTTCTAATTCAGATGCCAGAAGAATGATTGATCAGTCAGCGGTTAAAGTTAACGATAAAAAAATTAAGGATTATAATTTGCAATTAAAAAAGGGTCAAAAATATATTATTCAAGTGGGTAAGCGCAGATTTTTACAGATCAAATAATAGAATAAATTTCTATTTTATTGTATAATTAGGTTACTAAATAAATAAAAACAAAAATATGACTTCAATTTTTAAAAGAGTAAATTCCCGATTTAGCTCGGAACGAGCAAATAAAAAAAAGGAAAAAGATAATATTTTTTCCGAGGTTCAGAAACCAAAAAAGAGAAAAAATAAAAAAATAAAGGTAGAAAAAGAGAAACCAATAATTGCAGAAGAGAAAAATTGGATTGAAGAAGAAGAGGAAGAAGGTGAATTATTAGTTGATGTTTATCAGGAAAAGGAGAATATTGTAATTCGTTCTACGGTGGCTGGGGTTAATCCAGATGACATTGATATTGATATTAATAATGACATGATTACTATTCGGGGCAAAAGGAGTTCAGCGGTTGATATTGAAGAAGAAGATTATTTTTATAGAGAATGTTATTGGGGAAGTTTTTCTAGGTCTATTATTCTGCCCTGTGAAGTCCAAGCCAATAAAGTTAAGGCCGCTTTAAAAAATGGAGTTTTAATAGTTACTTTACCTAAAATCAAAACTCATAGATCTGTTAAGATTTCTGTTCAACCAAAATAAACTTTATAGAAAATTTAGGCTCCCGCTTTATTTGGCGGGGGTTTTAATTTAAAAAAGATATTGCCAAATGTTTCTAATAGTTTAATAATAATAGAGGGTTTAAATTCCAATTAATATGAAGAATAAATTTTCTTTAAAAAAATATTTAAAAATCATTCGGAATTTTTTAATTATTATTATAACTTTTGGGGCCTTGACATTGGCTCATAACTTATTTTTTACACATAAGGTTTTTGTTGGTGTTTATTTGGATAATTTTCATATGTATAATCAAAGCTATTCTCAGGTTTATAATTTTTTGGAAGAGGGAAGCAAATTTTTAAATGAGAAAGGTCTGGAATATAAATTTAAGGACAAATCAATTTTCATTCGGCCAATAGTTGCTACTTTAGACGATCCAGATTTAAGTTATAATATTTTAGAGTTTGATAATGAAGCCACGGCCAGAGAAGTTTTTTCTATAGGTAGGAGCTCAAGTTATCAAAATAATGTTTTAAAGCAATTGGAAATTCTTTTTTTAAGACCTCAGCAAGTTCAGTGGAAATATAATATTAATGAAAAGCAATGGAAGGATATTTTAAAAAATAATTTTAGCGAATTTGAAACTGAGTTTAAGGCCCCAGCTATTAGTTTTGAAAATAGCAATATTGTTATAAGCGAGCCAGCAGATGGCGAAGAATTTGATTATGATGGTATATTAGAAATCACTAAGGCAAAAATAGAAAATTTTGATTTTAGTCCAATAGATTTAAATTTAAATGAGATTATTTCTGATATTAATTTAGGGGAAGCTGAAAAAGAAGTAGAGAAAATTCAGCAGATAATTGATTTAGAAAGCATTACTTTAAATTATGATCAAAGATTTTGGAAAATAAGTTCTTGGATTTATAGAGATTGGTTAATTTTAAAAAGAAATGAAGCCGGAGAGATAATTGTTGGCTTTGATTTTGATAAATATGAAAAACATTTTGAGGAAAATGTTCTTGCTTATATAGATAGAGAGAGCAGAAATGCTAAGTTTGAAATTCAAAACGGCCGAGTGATTGAGTTTCAAGGCAGTCAAGATGGTCAAAAGCTTGATTTAAAAGAAAGCTTAAATGTTATTGAGGCGAGTATTAATAATTTTGAAACAGAGATTGATTTAGCAGTAAACATTGTCAAGGCCGACGTAGAAACTGCTAATGTTAATGATTTGGGTATCCAAGAAATTATTGGTACTGGCGAGTCAGATTTTAGGGGCAGTCCTCCCAATAGAGTTCATAATATTAAGACAGGGGCAGCGGCTTTAAATGGTTTATTAATTGCCCCAGATGAAGAATTTTCAACTATGGGGGGCTTAATACCTGTTAATGCAGAAACTGGCTATTTGCCGGAATTAGTTATTAAAGGAAATAAGACCATCCCAGAATATGGAGGTGGTTTATGTCAGATTGGCACTACGATTTATCGAGCTGCTTTGCGAAGTGGTTTGAAAATTATTCAAAGAAGACCTCATTCTTATCGAGTTTCCTATTATGAACCAGCAGGCATGGATGCTACCATTTATAATCCTTGGCCAGATATGAAGTTTGTTAATGATACCAGTAAGCATATTTTAATCCAAACCAGAATTATTGGTACTAAATTATATTTTGATTTTTGGGGAGTAAGAGATGGACGACAAATTACAATTACAGATCCAATCATATATAATATAGTCAGTCCTGGCCCAACTAAAGAAATTGAAACAGAAGATTTAGAGCCGGGAAAAAGAAAATGCACTGAGTCAGCGCATGCAGGAGCAGATGCTTATTTTGATTATAAAGTTGAATATGCTGATGATAGGGAAATTTATGAAGAAAGAATACGTTCCCATTATGTTCCTTGGTCAGCAGTTTGTTTGATTGGGGTAGAAAAAACAACGACTTCAACGGAAGAAATTATTAAAGAATAATCAATTCTAATTTTTTAGTTTCTGTATCTAAAATAGCAAAAGTGCTTTTATTAAATAATCCAGCCAATGTGCCTGGGTTTATTAGTTTGCAAGTATTAATTTTTTCTTCCCATGGTTTATGATTGTGCCCATAAAATACATAATCATATTTTTTTGTTTTTGTCAGTATTTTTGCTTTCTCTGGATAATGAGTAAAGGCCATATTTAATTTATCTATTTTTAATTCTCCAAAATTTTTAAATATTTTGATATTTTTGGTTTCTTCTTTGCTTATTTTTTCCATCATTTTATGGTCTCCATCCACATTTCCTAAAGATAAGTATATTTTTCCAACAAAGTTTTTTTCTAAGTATCTTAAAACATCAGGAGCACAAACATCACCGCAATGTATTATTGTTTTTATATCTTTTTTTTTGAGAATTTTTAACATTTCATCTATTCTCGGAATATTATCGTGAGAATCTGAAATAATGGCAATTAGAGGCATGAGGTTTATTAGTTAAAAGTTTACTTTGTGAAATAGTATCACTTTGTGATAATTTCACAGGGTGAAAAGTTATAAAGTTAGAAGGTCGTTAATTGAAATTCGAAATTAGCCTGCCTGCGCGTAGCTGAAGCTACGCTTCGGTCGCCGACGTGCCAAAGCCACTTTGGCGACGGCACGCGAAGGCAGGTAATAGAAAATCGAAAATTGAATGTCGTTATCAAATGTTAAAAGTCAAATATCAAAAATTGAGGTTATGAGCTAATTCCTAATTTCTAAAAGCTAATAGCTGATAGCTAACAGCTAACTACCTACTATCCTTAAAAATAAAGTTAATAGTAGAAATTATTAAAGCAAATAAAAATGCCCACCAGAAATTTATGATTATTAAACCTGGCACTAAATACCCGACAATCATCATTATAAAGGCATTAATAAAAAAGGTGAAAAGTCCAAAAGTTATAATATTAACAGGGATGGAGAATAAAAGCAGTATGGGTTTTAAAAATGTATTTAATAAACCCAAAACTATGGCAGTGATTAAGGCCGTCCAGAAATTATTTACAGCTACTCCGGGTAAAATATAGGACAAGCCAAAAACACTTAAGCTAGTAATAATAAATTTTTTAAGCATAAGTTTAAATTTAATGATTATGGTTTTATTATAGCATTTTAACCCTGAGGGTTGCCAATTCTTGGGACCGGCCTTTTATTTTTCCCTATAGATGTTAAGATATAGAATAGACAGATTATTAAATAAGTTTAATCTAAATGGATGAAAAATTATTAAAAAAATTGCCTTTAATAATATTTGGAGTAATAATATTATCTTCTTTGTTTAAAAAAGGGTCAGGTGGATTTATATTTTTTATAATTTTTATAATAATTTTATTTTTAATATTAAAGAAAGGTAAGGTTCCATTTAATAAATTAAAAATGTTTGATAAATTTAATCAATTAAAAAATAAAACCATGAATGAAACAATAGATATGGATAAATTAAAATCCAAAACTGGCTATAAAAAATTATTTGGCGGAATTATTATTGCCATTTTATTATTATGGCTTTTCTTTTCTTCCATAATAGTTGTTGATGCCGGGGAAACTGGCGTTTATTCTCTTTTTGGAAAAGTAAAAGACAATGAACTGCGCTCTGGTTTTCATTTAGTAATTCCATTGGCTAGAATTCACAAAATGAGTATTCGGACAGAGGAATATACTATGAGTATATTAACTGGAGAAGGTAAAATAGCTAGAGATGACTCTATTGCATCCCTGACTAAAGAAGGGCTAAAGGTTGATTTAGACATTACAGTGCTTTATAAATTAAATGAAGAGCAGGCCTCTGATATTTATAGGACAGTTGGTTTACGATATGAGGATAAAATTATTCGTCCTTTAATTAGAAGTTCAATTAGGGGTGTAATTGCTCAGTATGAAGCCAAAGAACTTTATTCTGAAAAGCGTGGCGAGGCAACTCAGGCAATTGCGGACAGTTTAAAGTTAGAGATTGAATCACGTGGCATCATTGTTGAAGATGTTCTTTTAAGAAATATTCAATTACCAGCTAATTTAGCTAATTCAATTCAGGAGAAATTACAAGCCGAACAAGAGGCCCAGAAATATGAATTTTTACTTCAAAGGGAAGAAAAAGAAAAAGAAAGAAAAATTATTGAAGCCGAAGGCCAGAAAGAATCCCAGAGAATCATTAATCAAAGCTTGACTCAGAATTATTTATATTATTTGTATATTAAAGAATTAAAAGACAGAGCAGGAACTATTTATGTTCCAACAAGTCCTACAACAGGAATGCCGATGTTTAGAAATTTAGGGAATTAGGTATAATAGGCGTATGTAATAGATTTATAGTAATTTAAATAAAACAAAAAATTCGGTTTTAGCCGGATTTTTTGCTGTTTAAATAATATTGTTTGCGCCTCTTTACAAAATAATAAAAATGGTTTATATTGGTATCAAATAAAAGATTTAAAAAATAAATCAAGGAGGCCAATGTGGCTAAAAATTTCTGTATAAAGGTACTAAGGCATGGGGATAAATATTTTATTCGCTGTGAAACTTTTTTATTAAAAGGGGGAGGACATATTTATTTCCCCTTGAGTGACAACCTCGAGGATTTAGATGAACTGCCTAGATTGGCAGAAGGATTTGTTAATTTGGATTTTTTTGTTATTAAGGTCAACGAACAAAGTGAGGAATTATGTAAGTTACATCTACACGAAACCAAATTTTTTGAATTTGAACATGATGACATAAAAAAAATCTATTTAAAAACACCATCTCCAATTGTTGCTTTAAAGGGAGGCACGGGACACTGCTTGTCTCTGAAGGGTTTTAATGCTCTTGATATAAAGACTGGAGAATTTCATTTCCCATTTGATTTTTCTCTTGTCCATCCAGCGAAAGTAAGCTGGAAAGAGCAAGAAAAATAGAATTTTATAAACATAAGCCCCTTATTTATTTGAGGGGTTTTTTATAGATAGATGGGGCGCTTACTCTTGATTTTTATAATAAAAGCTAGTATACTATTATTACTTTGTTGCTATTGTCTAGCCCTCTTTGTTTGCCTAGCTGTTGAAGCTGGTGTCGGTGCGAGTTGAGGCAAGTGGCTGGGACATTAGGTTTTATTCATCCCTGCCACCAAAAAATTAATTAATTTAAATTTTTTATATTAGCACCAAGCCGCCTTCGTCTAGTGGTTAGGACATCAGGTTTTCATCCTGGAAACAGGGGTTCGATTCCCCTAGGCGGTACCAAATATAATTGTTAATAGATTAATAGGTTAATTGTTTAATTTTTTTGGTGCGGGGCAGGCCGGGAAACAGGGGTTCGATTTTTATCTGACAAAATCGAAGATGTAGTCAGACCCTGGTACCATCGAGCCAAGCTTGATACCATTTAGTTGGTAGTTCGTAGATTTTAGTAAGTATTTTTTAAACTATAATTTATAAAATTACCAATTAAAATTAATAAATAATCGTCTACTCGGTTATATTGACGTCTAACTTAATATAACTTGGTATACGAGAAAAAGGACTAATTTTATGTTAGACAAAAAGAAAAAGGAAGAAATCATCAAAAATTTTAAAATTCATAAAAATGACACTGGATCATCAGAGGTTCAGGTTGCCATTTTAACTGAGGAAATTAAAGAATTAACTAAGCATTTAAAACTCCACAAAAAGGATTTTTCTTCTCGGAGAGGTTTGGTTAAAAAATTAAATCAAAGAAGAAAATTATTAAGATTTTTAGAACAAGACAATAATATTTCTTTTGAAAAGTTGATTAAAAAATTAAATATTAAGATAGCTAAAACTGTTGATATGGCCTTAGAGAGCCAGACAAAGGTTCGAAGAGATGTTCAAAAGGAAATAGAAAAGGATGGTAAAAAAACAGCGAAGGAGATAGTGAAAAAAAAGAAAAAATAATTAATTATAAAATTTATTATGTACGATAAAAAAGAATATAAAATAGAATTTGCGGGCAAAGAACTTAAAGTAGAAATAGGCAAATATGCCCCTCAGGCCACGGGTTCATGTTTAGTTAGATATGAAGGAACTTCTGTCTTGGCTACAGTAGTAAAGGGTGGTGAAAGAGAGGGTGTTGATTATTTTCCTTTAATGGTTGACTATGATGAAAAATTATATGCCGCTGGTAAAATCAAAGGATCTCGTTGGATTAAAAGAGAAGGTCGCCCTACTGATGAAGCAGTTTTAACTGCTCGGGTTATTGATCGTTCTATTAGACCATTATTTAATGACGTTTGCCGAAAAGATATTCAGGTTGTAGCGACTGTTTTAGAATATGATGGAGAAAATGACCCAACTTTTGTGGCTTTAATGGGAGCTTCTATTGCTTTGTCTATTTCACCTATTGAATGGAGGGGACCAGCCGTTGGATTTTATGTTGGTCAGGTAAATGGAGAATTGGTTTTAAATCCAACGACTACAGCTAAGGCCAAAAGTGATTTTGAAATTTTTGTAACCGGCACTCCTCATGGAATTGATATGTTAGAAGCGAGATGTAAGGAATCTAAAAATGATGAAATTATGCAAGCCATAGAATTTGCCGATAAGCATATTAAGAAACTTATTAAATTTGTAAATACCATCCAAGAGGAAGTTGGTATTGAAAAAATTATAGCTGAACAAGAATTATCAGCAGACGAAAAGAAAGAACGAGAATTAATTGATAAAAAGATTGAAGAATTTTTTAAAGATATTGATGTTAAAGAAATTTTTACAGCTGACAAAATTAAAACAGAAGAGAATATTAGGGGCTTGAATGAAAAATTAAATGAAGTTTTAAAGGAAGACAATGAGGTTTCTAAAGAATTAAGATCTTACGGCCTTAGAATTTTAGATGAGAAATTAACTCAAAAGGCTCGTGCTATGATTTTGAAGGACAAGCATCGGCCAGATGGCAGAAAAATAGATGAGGTTAGAACCATTGAATGCGAGGTGGGTTTATTTAATAGAACTCATGGTAGTGGTTTTTTTCAAAGAGGACTAACTCATGTACTTTCTATTGTTACTTTGGGCTCCCCAGGTGAAGAACAATTTTTAGATGGTATGGAAATAGAAGGTAAAAAAAGATATATGCATCATTATAATTTTCCTGGATTTTCAGTAGGAGATGCTTTTATGAGAAGAGGCACTTCGCGTAGAGAAATAGGCCATGGCGCTTTAGCTGAAAATGCCATTATTCCTGTTTTGCCGGACAAAGAGGACTTTCCTTATACTATTAGAGTTGTTTCAGAGGTTTTATCTTCTAATGGTTCGTCTTCTCAGGCCTCTACTTGTGGTTCTTCTTTGGCCTTAATGCACGCCGGGGTTCCAATTAAAAAATCAGTAGCTGGAATTGCCATGGGCTTGATTACTAGCGCAGATCAAAAGGAACATGTTATTCTAACAGATATTCAGGGGGTAGAAGATCATAGTGGAGATATGGATTTTAAGGTTGCTGGCACAGAAGACGGCATTACCGCTATTCAATTAGATATAAAATTAGACGGTATTGGTTTAGATATTTGTCGAGAAACATTAGGGCGAGCCGAAAAAGCCAGATTAGAAATTTTAGAAATTATGAAAAAAGTTATTGCTGAGCCAAATAAAGAATTATCTCCTTATGCACCAAGAATTATTACTATGAAGATTGATCCCGAAGATATTAGATTAGTTATTGGCCCGGGCGGCAAGACCATTAATCAAATGATTGATGATTATGATGTTCAAATAGATTTAGAAGATGATGGAACGGTTTTTATTACATCAACAAATGAAGAGGGAGCCAAAAAGGCCGTAGAACATATTAAGAATTTAACTAAAAAAGTTCAAGTTGGTGAAATCTATGAAGGCAAGGTAACTAAGATTGTTACTTCTCAGTCCGGCGGAGAGGTCGGGGCCATTGTGGAATTTTTACCGGGCAAAGACGGCATGGTTCATATTTCCGAATTTAAATATGAAAGAATTGATAAAGTTTCGGACATAATTAAAGTAGGAGATACTCTAAAAGTTAAAGTTATGGAAGTTGATGAAGAAAGGGGCAGAATTGGACTTTCAGTAAAAGCCCTATTATCAAAGCCAGAGGGTTGGCAAGATCGTCCACCTAGAACTTCTAGACCTAATAATTTTAATCGAGGACCAAGAAGATATTAATTAGGTTTTATGAATTTTAATCCAGAGTTTCATTGGCAAGCCGCCAAAAAGCATATTTTAAAGAAAAGAATATTTTTTATTGTTTTAGGATTGATACTAGCCCTATCAGTCCTTTTTATTTTTCAAAGATATTATTTTGTGTCCGGTCGGAGTATTGATTTAGACCAATTAATTCCTGAAGATTCTAAGGTTGTTTTTAATTTTTATACACCTTATTTATTAGGAGAACAAATAGGCTTATCAACAGAAGATTCCAGGTTTATTTTAAAGGATTATTTTGGTGGAGATGTGGCTAAATCAGATTTATTTTTTAAAAATATTGAAAAAAATATTTACTGGATTGAAGATTCTATAAATGCCCAATCCTTTTTATTTAAAACTAATAATATAGAGAATATAGAATATTTATTTTCTTTTTTTGAGGAGCAGGAAATTTTTAAAGAAAACGGAAAGTCAATTTATGAATTGAATGTTGATTTTCCAGAAAATAAATTATTAAATTCTCAAGAAAATAAAGTTTATTTAGCTTATTTAAATAAATATATATTTTGTATTAGCAATGATTTAGATTTGACAAATAAAATCGTTGATAAATATAAAGAGGCATCTAAAATAGGATATTTAAAATCAGTTAGAAATGAATTGAGTGATTATTTTAAAGAAACTTCGCCTTTAAAGTTAGAAATTAGGAATTATGAAGATATCCAAAATAGTCAGAGCTGGATAAAAAATTTATCTTGGACAGTAGAGAATTTAGAAAATAAATCCTTAACTTTAAAATTAAAAACATTTTGGGATAAATTGAAAATTTTAGTTTATAATTCAAATGAGTATTTTCCTAATTTTAATATTGACAGAGAAATTAATGAAACCTGGGGAGATTTTTTAATTTATTATAATAATAGAGGAATATATGATAGATCAAAGCCATATCTTTCTGATAATATAGATTATTATTTATTAAATAATATAGAAGAACTTTATAATATTGATTTTGAACAAGAATTGTCAGAAATAGATCGGGCCTACAGTTTTTTACTTTATCCAGATTCTAAGTTTTTGTTAATTAGTGAAGATTCAGAAAAATTAACTTCTTTTTATAAAAAAATTCTAGCCCATCTTGAACCCCAGACCAGAAAAATGATATTGCCAGACAATACTGAAGTTCAAGAATACTATATGGATCCAGATTTGGTTCAACTAAAAGAAAAAGAAGATTTTGGAATGACTTGGTATTATGGTAATTTTTCCCAAATTTCAGAGTTTTATCTTTTAAAATTAGATCATCAATATATATTGTCCAATTTTAGAGAAAAAGTTTTAGAAATAAGTCAAAAAAAAGATAAATTTAATACTCTCATTGATTTAATGGACAAAAATTCTGTTCAAGAATTACTAACATTAAATCTTAAAGACATTGAGAACAAAGAGGACTATTTTAAATTAAGTACTTTATTTTCCGCTTATAATAGGTTAAATTTTGTTAATTTTAGCGAAATCAAAGGCGAAACGTCTCAAATTAAGTTGTTTTTTGAACTTATCCACTAATTTGTGGATAACTATTTAGATTTATTAGACCATTAAAACAGATATTTTTCAAATATTTTTTTATTTTTAAATTTTTGGCTTATTTAAGCCAAAAGACGACATTGACTTTATTGTCTAGACATGATATACTTATATTGTATTTGAAAATTGTTATTGTCTTTTACTTAATTTCTCCTACACATATCAGAAATTAAAACAAAAACAAAAATATAAAAAAATTAATTCCTATGCTTAATAGATAAAGTATGAGAATTAATATTAAAACTTCATGTAGGAAAATCAAGTTGAGAGTATAAATAATGCTCTCTAGTTCTATCATATTTTTCGGGGCAAAAAGCCCCATGTCGGGCTTCGGCCCGAAGAAAAATTGAGAATTGGGGAGTGAAGCTCCCCACGGTATTTAAAAATAATTTTTGACCGGATTAGGGGAGCTTTCCTTTTTACCCTGTGAAATAAGATTTAAATGTAGATTCTATTTTATAAGTATATAAATAATTGTTTTTAACAGTTATTTTTTTTATTAAGAATATTTAAATCTTAATTTTATTATTCTACCCTAAAAAGTAGAAAAGAATTGAGTTTTAGAATTTGGTATTTAAATAAGATGAATTAGAAATAAAATTATTTTAACCTGTTAAATAGTATCGTAAAACGATAATTTAACAGGTTTAACAGGGTGAATAGATACATTTTTACCCCTCACCTTTTTAAGGATAAAATAGGTGAGGGGTTTATATATATAAATAGGTTAAGACCTATTTTTTTGTTTAAATATATTTCTTTACAAAAAGTATAATTTGATTTAAGGTTATGCTGAAGTAAATAAAAAAATAGCAGGAGGATATCATGTATCATAAGGATATCAAAAAATTTTTGTTTGACAGAATAGAAATTGAAGGGATTGCAAGAGATTTAGCTGAAGAAATTAAAAAAAAGTATAAAGGAAAAGAAGTCATACTTTTAGGAATTTTAAAAGGTTGTTTTATTTTTTTGGCGGACCTAATCAGAGAGTTGAGTTCAATGGATTTAAAGATAGATTTTTTACTTGTTTCTAGTTATGGTAACGAATCTAAAAGTTCAGGAGAAGTAAAAATTATTTTAGATACCAAAATTGATCTAAAAAATAAAAATGTGATTATTGTAGAAGACATTGTTGATACTGGCTATACACTTTCAAAGCTCGTAGAGATACTTCAAAAAAGAGAACCGGCTTCTTTAGAAATTTGTGCCCTCTTAGATAAAGCAGAGGCCAGAAAAGTAAAAATAAAAATTGATTATCTTGGTTCTAAAGTTCCGAACGAGTTTATAGTCGGTTGCGGGCTTGATTATGCTGAAAGGTATAGACAATTGCCTGGTGTGGGCATTCTCAAAGAAGAAATTTATATGGAGAAATAAGTTTAATTTTGAAGCCGTTGTGTTTATAACGGCTTTTTTTATTTTTTAGAAAAGTTTTTTAGCAATCGAGTTAATTCCAGCTAAGCTGGATAAGCTCGATTTTTTTATTTGGAGTAAAATAAAACCACTATGAGAACTAGTAGTGGCTTTTTGTTTTTGGGGAAGGGCAGAAAGGAATCAAAGAAGTAAATGCCTGAGTCCAAAATCTCCTTATTCTTTACGACTTCTATTAGGATTCCTTTTTGACTTTTCGGGGATGCCTGGTCCCGGTGATATTATTTTCGCCACTTTTACGTTTTTTAGTTTATCAACTAACTTCACCATAGATACCCCCGTCCGATTTCTTTCTTGAATCAAATCAGCTATGTCGTTGCCAGAAAATGTATACCCCTCTTCGGCTTCAATTAATATGTCAGTATTGAACAAAGCATCCTCCATATTGTCAGTATAGTTCATTGTATCAATTAATTTTTCAGGCTCAATTGTGTCTATTATGGTTTGAACACCTGCCGCTCTCCCATCACTTGCACGCAGTCTATTAAATTTTCCTGATGAAACGGCAAAACAAAATTCGTCATAGTCAGTAAAAGGTAAATGGAAACCATTATAGTTTATAATCACATTCCCGTTTTTTTTCATTTGGAAATGATAATGCGGTTGTTTGCCGTCATATTTTTCTTGGTGTCCTTTTTTATCATTTTCTGAACATATGAATGACCATTCAAGATTTTTATAACGTATTGTTAGATCAATTATGTTTGATGATTTCCCTTCTTCTACGAGATCGTTTATGTTCACAAATGACTTTTCAGAATTCGCAATCCAACGCAGATATGTACTGATTTGATGAAATCCTTCTTTTTCAAATAAGACAGGAAAATGTTTTTTCTTTAAACCTTCCGCCTCCCAAAGTAACCAATGAAAACATGGCTTATTCTTATCAAAATAGTCGATTTTTTGATTGCAGAAAGAGCAAAAATATTTATCTAAAGCATTTTTCATTTCTTCAAAATCCTTTTGAGTTTTTTTATTATGCTCCTTTGCCTTTTGTTGTAATTCTTCAATCGAGTAGCGAGCTAGCAATTCATTGGTTTTTTTTAATTCTTTCTTCTAGATCCATATTTATTAACACTTAAGCAAATATTATAAATGAAATTTTTACCGATTTCCTTTTGCTCGATTATGTGTCTTGCATAACATCTCGCAGTTTTTAATATCAGTTGGATTTTTCTTGCTCCATGCCGCGACATGGTCGGCTTCCATTTCGGCTTGTGACCAGACTTTTGTAGCATTGGCCTCATGCCCAATAGCACAGTGTGAGCAGTTTGATACGTTTTTTACTTTTGCTGTTCTAGTCTGCCTCGTATATACCTCTCTTTTTGTAGCTTCGTTGAAGATACGCACATCAAGTAAATTGGTGTCGACCGAACCGCCAAGAATATACTCAAAAATACCTTTGCGATTTTTGACATACGGATCGCCATACAGTTTTTGCACTTCTTCCGAAACATTTTTCAGATTGTACGATTTTTTATGGTATACCTCATACAACCGTCCCCACTCAAGTCCGCACATCTCGCTTTCTACATCGGTAAATATACTAGAAATCCAATCGATCACACTGTTGAAATATTTTTTTAATTCATTGATATTTTTGTCGTTGCGATGAATACTCATATAATCATCAATATTTCCTTTACTCACCCAGTCTAGAGCCCTCTCAAAAAATGCTTGTCGATTTGCACTGCCTTTTATGTACGCGTTCCATTTTTGAATATTGGCATTTTGGCTGTTACTAAATTCCTCTTTACCTAGTGTAACGAATGGTCCAGAATAAATCGCATTTAACAATTCCTGGGGGACAAGCGGAACTCCAGCTATATTGATCGTTTTAAACCACTCCTTTATCTGGCTTTCTGTACCTTCGCATTCATAAATAAGAAGTTTAGTTTCCAAAATCTTGACTTTCTTGTCTTGTGCCATAGTGCCAAAATATTGCATCCCATTTTCATCTTTAATTGTAAATTTGTCCGTCACAAAACGTCCAACACTGGTGATACGCTGTTGCCCATCTAAAACTTCTAATTTATTTTCAGAAACTTTATTAAAATAAATCAAACCTATTGGGTAACCTTTGAGTATTGATTCAATAACAGCAATTTCTTTTTTTCCACCATCGGAGGCATAGATATAGTTACGTTGATACTCCGGCTGAATAGTGAGCTTGCCAGACAAACCGAATAGCCCCTTGCCCTCCAGTTCGTTATAGATAAACCCGTCGCAAATATCTTTAACTGTAATGTTGGTTTTTAGTGTTGTTTTCATATTATTTTTTCTTATATTTATAAAATACAGATATATGGTGTAATATATCTTACTTCTCCTTTTCTTTGCTAATTTCTTCAAACGCTTTGGCAACACTTGGGCTATTGGAAGTAAGCCTCTTTA
>CAZXCJ010000016.1:0-25335 GCA_964639335.1 uncultured Gammaproteobacteria bacterium
GTCGCCGACGTGCCAAAGCCACTTTGGCGACGGCACGCGAAGGCAGGCAACAATTGAAGATATATAGAGGCGGGATAACTTTTTACTTTTAACTAATTCTCAATATAACTTTAATTAACAAAAAAGTCCATCACACCCTCAGGGTGACCAACCCCCGGGGCCGATTTCATTTGACAAAAAATGGTTTCTTGAAAAATTCAAATCATGGAGACCTGAAAAAATCAGAAAAAAGATGATAGACCTCATAAAAGCAAAATTACTAATCCTTAATCAAGAAAAACAAAACCGGAAAATAAAAAAAGGTCAAAATTTACTAAAAAATGCACAAAAAATAACGAACCGGTCATCAAAAAAAGAATTCAAAAAAATTGTCGATGAATATATTTCATTGACCTTATAAATCTTAATCCAAAAAAACCGCCAAGGCTAACTCGGCGGCTTTTTTATCCCTCACCTTTTTTTAAAAAAATGTGAGGGATTTATTTCCTTAATCCTTATTCCTTAATACTTAATTCATAATACATTATACATAATACAACATCCTACAATTCTAACTTCCTATTTTTAACAGCTTCTTTAATGCCCTGAATAAATTTATCCTGCTTTATTTCTACAACTTTCTCACTACCCCTAACTCGCACTGCTAATTTATCTGAATTCATTTCCTTATCACCAATAACTAACATATAAGGAATCTTTTCTTTAATGGCCTTTCTAATTTTATTACCCACGGTTTCGTTGGCCTCATCAACTTCAACTCTAATATCATTATTTTCAAATTCCTTGGCTAATTTTTGACAATAATCAATATGGTCAGAACCAACAGAAATAATTTTAATCTGAATAGGGGAGAGCCATAATGGGAATGCTCCCGCATAATGTTCTATCAAAATTCCCGTAAACCTCTCTAAGCTTCCCAATAAAGCCCGATGAATCATAAATGGTCTTTTTTCCTTACCACTCTTATTAATATAAGTCATATCAAATCTTTCCGGAAGATTAAAATCAAGCTGGATTGTTGACATTTGCCATTTTCTTCCAATAGCATCCATAATTTTTATATCAATCTTGGGACCATAAAAAACAGCTTCGCCTTCTTCAACTTCATATTTTAATTCAACATTATCTAGTGCTTGTTTAAGGCTTTTTTCAGCTAGAGCCCAATCCTTGTCATCTCCTAAATATTTTTCACCACCGTTCTTATCCCTGATGGATAAAACAACATCAAATTTTTTGAAACCAAAGATTTCAAAAACATATTTAGTTAAATCAATAAGCTTTATTAATTCTTCTTCTAATTGATCATTGGTGCAAATTATATGGGCATCATCCTGAGTAAACCCCCTTACTCTTAAAAGTCCGTGTAAAACTCCTGATTTTTCATATCTATAAACAGTTCCTAATTCAGCATAGCGGATTGCTAAGTCCCTATAACTTCTCATTTTGTGTTTATAAATTTTAACATGGAAAGGGCAATTCATTGGCTTCACATAATAATCTTCGCCGTCTATATCCATTGGAGAATACATACCGTCTTTATAAAAACCAAGATGGCCAGATTGTTCAAATAATTTATATGAGGCTATGTGCGGAGTTTTAACTAATTTATATCCCTTTTTCTGATAAATCCATAAAATAAAATCTTCTATTATTTGTCTTAATAGGGCGCCCTTTGGAAGCCACAATGGCAATCCTTGTCCCACTTCTTCATCAAAAATAAACAAATCCAATGCTTTGCCTAATTTTCTATGGTCTCTTTTTTCAATTTCTTCCAAAAGTTTCAAATATTCATCAAGTTCTTTTTGTTTTTCAAAAGCAACGGCATAAATCCGAGTTAGCATCTGATTTTCTTCTTTTCCCCGCCAATATGCACCGGCTAATTTATTTAGCTTAAAAGCAATCCCGACCAAATCTTTACTTGATTCAACATGTGGTCCCCGGCATAAATCTACAAAATTACCACTAGTATAAATTGAAACCTTGTTCACCGACCTGTCTTCCGAAGTTTCAACGGAGGAGGAAGCCTTGGCAAAGGCGGATTTTTCTTCGTCTTTTGAAATAACCGTGCTTCCTTTTTCTTGCAAATCTTTTAATAACTCTAATTTATAATCCTGCTTTTTCTTTTTAAAAATATTTATTGCCCCTTCAATAGAAACTTCCTTCTTTTCAAAAACAAGCCCTTCTTTAATCATTTCTTTCATTAATTTTTGAATCTTAGTCAAATCTTCTGGAGATAGAGCAGTATCTCCCAAATCAATATCATAGTAGAATCCATTTTCAATAACCGGACCAATTCCAAACTTGGCCTGCGGATATAATTTCAAAACCGCTGCCGCCATTAAATGTGCCAGAGAATGACGTTTCATTTCTAAATCTTTACTCATATATTTGTTGGTTAATAATAATACTAATATACTAATTATACTAATCCCGCGAAGCGGGATCCCGCCTGCCTGCCCGTCCTCCGCAGAAGCTCTGCTTCGGAGGATGGACGCGTAGCCCCGCATACGAGGCGAAGGCAGGC
Source organism: uncultured Gammaproteobacteria bacterium (assembly GCA_964639335.1). Classification (GTDB taxonomy): domain Bacteria; phylum Patescibacteriota; class Patescibacteriia; order UBA1558; family S5-K13; genus JAIOTH01. The sequence continues at coordinate 2,525 of CAZXCJ010000016.1, forward strand.
AACAATTAAAAAATATATAGAGGCGGGATAATACGAATACTATACTAATAATAATTTGAAAGTCGTTAATTGAAATTCGAAATTAGCCTGCCTGCGCGTAGCCGCTTCGGCGAAGGCAGGTAATAGAAAATCGAAAGTACCTCTCGGTCCCAAGACCTTGGAACCTCGAGGTCGAGAGAGAAAATAGCAATTAAATTTCGAATGTCCCCGCCTGCCAACGCCTAACGCCGCAGGCTATGGCGGGCAGGTATTGGTATCGGTCCATTCGTATAAATAAAAAACCCAAGATTAATAATAATCTCAGGACCCAATTAAACTTTCTCCGATAGGCTTTGGGCGGCTTGCCGCCCGAAGCGAACGAAGAGAGTGTAGGGTGGTTCCACCTGACTTTCCCAGGTCTGACCTGGGACACTCTCAAATTGTCTTAAGGTTTAGGACGAACATTGCTACTTCATCTTCCCGAAAGGAAATCGGTTTTGTAAGCCGATCAATCACCTTATCTTTATAATAATATTTCTACTACAAATGTCAATAATCAGCCGCTTGTTTTATAAATTACAAGTCACCAATTACAAGTTACCTGTTACTAATTATTATCTCAATATGATCTGATAATTTTGGCGCTTTTTTAACCCAAAAAGGAGAAAACGTAACTCCGACACTATTAATGGCTGGGATTTTATTAAAATAATCAATAATTTCTGACTGGCTAAGCCCTTTAAATCTTTCTTTGTTAAAAACCTCTGCTTCTGAACCCTGAATTACTTGCGCTGAAAAATTTACATCCAAGGTAGCGCTTTTTTCTGCATTAACATAATTACTAATTATGTAATTTAAAGAATCGTCATCATAATTTATTAAATCCTGTGAGTCATTTAATTGATTGGCTAAAAAAGTTTGGGCTAAATTTAAAAGCTCATTATGATCGAAAATTACTCCAATTAATTTTAATTTAACTGTATATTCAAAATTTTCTGTTTCTTCTCCTGGTTTTTTATCAGCTTCAGCCGATATTAATTCAGTAATAATTGAAAATTCATCAATTTTTTCATTTTCAACCAATAATTCATTAAATTTATTTAAAGCATCTAATTTTAAACTTGATATAATTTCTGATTGGGCTTTTTCTAAATCTACCTGCGATAATTCATAAAAAATTACTTTTTTCTTCATCATGGTGGACTTAGTTTCTCCATAAACATTTTGTCTTTGATATTCATGTTTAAACCCAGGTAAAATAAATCTGCCTGGTAATTCTTTATATTCTTCTCCAGCTTCCTCGGCTATAACCTCTACTTGTGCTGAGCTTTTAGCTGGAATAATTAAATTTTCATACATCCTAAATATGCTCCCATCAGATGATTCAAATCTAGTTCTTGGGATTAATGCTTGCTCCTCGGATTTATTATTATAAACCGTCATCATGCCAGCATACTTTTCTGCTTCTTCCTCTTGCCCAATAACTTCAAAACTTTGGGTTTTTTCCATAGTTAATTCTAAAATACGCCCTTGTAAAATTTTAGTTTCTAAATAATTATTATCTTCTATGTTTTCCCTGACCTGAACATCAAAATCAATATTAGCCGGCTGACTCTTAACATCAACATAAATTTTCGCTCTAGCTAAAGAAAAATATAATATCAGGCATACTAATAAAATAGCGGCTAAAATAAATATATATACTATTCTTTTATAAGTAAAATTAACTGAATTAATTTTAGTGCGTTGTTTTTCCATACATTTATCTCCTTATCTAATCTTTTATTAGATATAAGCTTATTATTTTTATCTATTTAAATTATAGTATAATTTGAATATTTTCAAAAGGTCAAGTATTTAATATACTATCTATTTTTTTCTTTAAATAAGACGAATTTTTAACCAATAAATTAATTTTTACCTTATTATAATCATCTTTTTGAGAATCTGATTGAATATGAAAATAAACCGAGGACTGACCAGGATTTTCTTTTAAAAGTGCTTTTAAATTTTCAAATTGTTCATCCGAAGGTTTGGCATCTAATTTGACAATTAATGGCTCCAATTTATTTTTAGACTTATTTTTAAAATCCTGAATGGTCTTAATTTCTTCAACAATAACCTTGGTCTGCCCTTCTTTAAAATTCAAACGCCCCTTAATAATTATTTTGTTTTCTTTATATAAAATATCTATAAATTTTTCATAAATTTTGGGAAAAACAACCATTTCTATCCATCCGCTACTATCTTCTAATCCAGCAAAAAGCATCCTAGTCCCATTTTTAGTTAAAACCTTTTGCATAAAGCTAATCACTCCGCCTATTTTTATACTTTCATTTTCTTTTAATTGTTTTACATCGCTTATTTTACTAATTCGACCTGATAATTCTGCCAATAAATCTTTAAAGGGGTGGTCAGTAATATAAAGACCCAACATCTCTTTTTCCCAGGCCAATTTTTCTTCTCTTTCAGCCCCCGGATATTCATCCAATCTAATACTAGGCCTGTTATTTTTGCTTATTTTGGAAAAAATACTAGACTGACCATTTAATTTTTCTCTCCTTTGGTGCTTATTGAATTCTAATAACCTCTCCGTATTTTTTAAAAGAGCATTGGGCTCTCCAAAATAACTCATGGCCCCTGATTTAATTAAACTTTCTAAAGATTTTTTATTTAAATCTCTACTTTTAATTCTAGTTAGAAAATCTTCCATGCTTTGAAAATCTCCTTTTTCTTTTCTTTCGGCAATAATTGTTTTGACAATATTATCTCCAACGTTTTTAATAGCATTTAATCCAAATCTAATCCTTTTATTTCCTTTCTTTAAATCTTCTCGTAAAACTGTAAATCTGGAAAAACTCTTATTAATATCCGGTGGTAAAATTTCTATCTGCATATCTTCACATTCCTTTATTTTAAAAGCAATTTTTTCTATATCATCCTGATCAGAAGTTAAAAGAGCGGCCATGAATTCTGTAGGATAATTGGCCTTAAAATAAGCTGTTTGAAAAGCTATCATAGCATAACAAGTGGCGTGTGACTTATTAAATCCATAACTAGCAAAGGGTTCAATGGCCTTCCAAATTTTCTTAGCATTTCTTTCTGATAAGCCATTTTTTGTCATTCCATCTATTAGCTTGCTTTTTTGCTTATCCAATAATGACTTAATCTTTTTGCCAACGGCCTTTCTTAAAATATCTGCTTCCGAATAGGAAAAGTTAGCTAATTGCTTGGCTATTTCCATTACCTGTTCCTGATAAATAGCAATTCCATGTGTTTCTTCTAAAATTGGTTTTAATCTAGGATCATCATAAATAATTTTTCTTCTCCCGTGCTTGCCATTCACAAAATCAGGTATAAACTGCATTGGTCCCGGTCTATAAAGGGAAACCATGGCAATAATATCCTCAAATTTATTAGGTTTTAATTTTTTCAACCATTTTTTCATGCCAGAGGACTCTAACTGAAAAACACCCGTTGTCTGTCCTTTTCGTAAAAGTTCAAGTGTTTTTTTGTCTTTTAAATCAATATTTTTTAAACTGACTCTTTTACCGTGAATTTTTTCTATTAAGCCAATAACATTTTCCAAAATAGTTAAATTCCTTAAACCTAAAAAATCCATTTTCAATAAACCCAAATCTTCAATGGGATGTAAAGAATATTGAGAAATAATAGTTTGGTCGCTAGAAGAAGCATATTGTAATGGCACTGTTTTAACTAAAGGAAGCCTGCTAATAATAACACCACAAGCGTGCATAGAATGATGTCTGGCCACTCCTTCTAATTTTTTGGCAAAATCAATTAACCTTTTAGCGTCCTGATCATTTTCATATGCTTCTCTTAATTCCGGAGACATATGTAGGGATTTTTCTAATGTAAAAAACATGGGAATCATTTTAGCAATCCTATCGCAATAATTATATCCCAAACCCAAAACCCGCCCTACATCTCTAATAGCCGCTCGAGCTGCCATAGTTCCAAAAGTTATTATTTGCGCAACATGGTCAGAGCCATACTTTTGTTCAACATATTTAATAATTTCACCTCTCCGGACATCAGAAAAATCTATGTCAATATCTGGCATAGAAATTCTTTCTGGATTTAAAAATCTTTCAAAAATTAAATTATATTTTAAAGGATCAATGTCGGTCACGTTAATTAAATAAGAAACCAAAGACCCAGCAGCACTCCCACGGCCAGGACCAACAATTATGCCGTTGTTTTTAGCCCAGTTTACAAAATCCTGAACAATTAAGAAATAAGATGCAAAACCAGTTTTTTCTATTACTTCTAATTCATAATTTAATCTTTTTTTAATTGCTTGCAAATCTATTTCTTCACAATTCTTATCTTTTAAATCAAAACAAGCTGGATATCTTTTTTTTAAACCAGAATTACAAAGCTTTTCTAAATAAGAATTAGGACTTTCTTCGTTGGGCAATTCAAAATGAGGTAAATTAACTTCACCTAATTTAATTTCTAAATTACACATTTGAGAAATTTTAACTGTGTTTTCTATGGCCTGAGGAACGCTTTTGAAATCTTCTATCATCTTTTCCGGCGGACGAAAAGATAAATCAAAATCTAATAAGCTCATTCTGTCTTTGTCATTTATTTTCTTCTTGCTCTGCAAGCACAATAAAATATCCTGAGCTACCGCATCTTCCGGATGCAAATAATGAACATCATTAGAAGCAACCAATCCTATGCCGTGCTTTTGAGAAAATTTTATAAATTCTTTATTAACCGCTTCTTGATCTTCGTGACCAGGATGACATTGCATTTCTAAATAAAAATTATCTGGACCAAATAAATTTTTATACTTCAAAATTAAGGACTCAGCCCCCAGGATATCCCCAGCTAATATTGTTTGGGGTATTTGTCCATTTAAACAAGCTGAGGTGGCAATCAAACCCTCATGATACTTTTCTAATAATTCCCAATCTATTCTGGGCTTATAATAAAAACCTTCTAAATGTGCTAACGTGGTAAGCTTTAATAAATTTTCATAGCCCTGATTATTTTTAGCTATTAAAATTAAATGAAATGGTTTAGTGTCTATATTGGATTTTCTATCGGTTCTTTTCCTGCGGGCTAAATAAAACTCCGAACCAATAATTGGCTTAATATCATTTTTCAAGCACTCTTGATAAAATTCTATAGCGCCATACATAACTCCGTGGTCAGTCAAACCCAGTGCCGGCATATTATATTTTTTGGCTTCAGCAACAAGCTCGGGTATTTTTGGCAACCCGTCTAATAAACTATAATGGCTATGATTGTGAAGATGTACAAATTTCATGATTAAAAAAAATAATCGTAAAAAATGAGGAAATCCTCATTTTTTAACTATCATAAAAAATACTATAGATTTACTGCATAATAAATTGCATGTAGTAAAAATTATTATGCAATAAGATTATGCAATAAGTATAATAACAAAAAATAAGAATAAGTAAAACAATATTTTATTTTTTGCTTTTTGTTTTTCTAGCCCTTGGGCTAGCTTTTTTTGTTTTGGTTTTATTTTTCAATTTTTTGCCAATTTCTTCAATGGCTGTTTTAACTACGGCTGTGGCCAATTGAATGTGTGCAGAAGAATTCTTTAATTTATCTTTGGCTCCGCTTATGAATTGATTTAAGGAGTTTATAGCAGCATGAAGAGATTTAATAGTATCGTGCACTTTCTTCACGCTAGCAATAATATAATAAAGGAACCAGCATATAAATACCGTGATGCCAATTATAGAAATTGCTAAAACCAAATTTAAAACATCTTTTGAATTTTCTAACATTTTATTTAATTTTAAAAATTAAATGGTTAAATTGTTAAGTGGTTAAATTGATAAAATGGAACATTAATAAAAACAAACTTTGTAACTTGCAACTTGCCTGCCCCCTGAAGCTCGACGAGCGAAAGGGGGTAACTTGTAACTATTTCATTATAACACACTTCATAATTTTTGAAAAAATTGGTAGAATATATATAGAGATAAAAAATCTAAAATTTATAAATAAGTTATGAATTTTTCAGAACCCTTGAATGAAAAACAAATTGAAAGACACCTTTGGTATATAAAAAACAAAGCTCTATTCAAAAAAATAATAATTATTTTATTATGCATTGTTATATTATTTTTTTATAGTTTTTCTATTTTAAAATTTCTCACAATCAAAATACAGGATAATTACGAAAAAAATAATTATCAAGAAACATTTATTAATTTTCAGGAATGGCAAGAAAAAAATAAACCCGAAAATCTCTTAATTGTAGAAAAAAATATTATATCTTTAAAAAATAATAAATATGATATAGTTATTGCTGTTAAAAATCCTAATGAAAAAATAGCTATTTCAAAATTAAGATATCAATTTGTTTATAACAATAAACAGGAAAGCGAAGAAAAGGAAACATTTATACTTCCTCAAGATACAAAAAAATTAATTAATCTCAATGTGGAAAGCAATCAAAGAATAAGATCAGTAGAATTAAAAATCATTGATATTGCCTGGCAACGATTAAAGTCCTCTGAAATTGAAAACCTGCCATCAAGTATATTTTTAATTAAAGACAAAATAATAAATGTCAATAACAAAGATACGCGCAATTGGATTAAATTCACAGCTATTAATCAAACTCCTTATTCCTGGCTAGAATCTGAATTCTATATTAGCTTGCGTTTAGGAACTAAAGTGGTTGCCATTAATAAAGTAACAATAGATGAATTTTATTCTTTGGAAGAAAAAAGCGTGGAAACAAGTTGGTTTTATCAAATACCATCTTATGTTAGTTTAGAGATAGATGCTGACGTCAATTTTTTAGATCCTGAAAATTATATCATCCAAAATTAAAAAATATGAAAATATCCTTAAGAGCTTTATTTAAATTTGATTACCTACTGCTCGGTGCAGTTTTTTTATTAATCGTAATGGGTTTAGTAAGTATATATAGCGTTGGCCTAAGTGATATTGAATCTAAAATGATATTTTTTGACAAGCAATTATTATTTGTCATTACCGGCCTAATTCTATTGCTTACTTTTTCATTTATAGATTACAGATTTTTAAAATCTTATTATAAAATATTTCTCATTGTCTCTTTCCTGCTATTAACATCTGTTTTAATATTCGGCGCGTTTATTAGGGGTACTAGCTCTTGGTTTTCTATCTTTGGATTTCAATTTCAACCCGTAGAATTTGCTAAAATAGGATTAATAATTTTCTTAGCGGCCTACCTTTCTAATAAGGCCAAAGAATTTTATAACTGGAAACCTATTTTAATTTCGGCCTTAGTAAGTTTTTCTATAATAGCCCTGGTAATGCTCCAGCCCGATTTAGGTTCTGCTATAATTCTTTTTGTTATTTGGTTTATTATGTTGCTTTTTACAAATATTAATAAGAAAAAAATTATTATTATTTTCATTATCTTGGCTATATTAATATCTGCTGGCTGGTTTGTATTTTTAAAGGGCTATCAAAAAGATAGAGTTATAACATTTTTAAATCCAAAAAAGGATCCCCTGGGAGTCGGTTACAATCTTTCTCAATCTATTATAGCTGTTGGATCAGGTGGTGTTACTGGACGTGGCTTTGGTCTTGGTTCGCAAAGCCAATTAAATTTTCTGCCCGAACAAAGAACCGATTTCGTATTTGCTGTTATATCTGAAGAGTTTGGATTTTTGGGCTCATTTTTTACTATTTTAATTATTATTATATTTCTATTAAAAATATTAAATATCACTAGAAAATCTAATGACAATTTCGCAGTATTTTTAGCTTTGGGATTTTTAATCATGTTTTTTACCCAATCTTTAATGAATATAGCCATGAATGTCGGTCTGGCTCCAGTAATTGGATTGCCCTTGCCTTTTGTCTCTTATGGGGGTTCTTCCATGTGGATGAGTTTATTAGCTGTAGGAATTTTGGAAAGCATTGTTATCCATAGGGCAGAGTACGGATAAAATTAATTATCAATTTAAAATCCTGACCTGTCGTCAGGACAGGTTTTAAATTTTAATTTCACCCTGTTAAATAATATTATGAAATAATAATTTAACAGGGTTAATTTCAAATGACTTAATTTCAAATAATTTAATTTAAAAATAAAAAATTATTTATTATAATTTGCGAACATTACAAAAATTTAGTTATAATTTGAATGCCTGCCTGCGCGTAGCCGGAGCTACGCTTCGGCGAAGGCAGGAGACATCCGTTAAAAAATTTTGACTTGTTTGAACCCCCACTTTTGAAAAAAGTGGGGGTGAGTTTCAAAGTTTTAGGATGGCGAATGATTAAATTACCTAAATTTTTGTACAGTTCGCGACTTTTTAGCTCCACCTTTTTCTAGAAAAAGGTGGAAAAGAAACACTTACATAAATAATTCTTTATAACCAATAACTTATAGCTTACAACTATTTTTTTTTGACTTAAATCCGCATAAATACTATAATTAGAGTATAAACAAAACAAAAACATTAAAAAATATTATTAATATTTTTATTTTTTAGTATATGGAAAAGATATTTGTATCTGAAATAAACCAATATTTAAACAAACAAGTAAAAATCCAAGGCTGGGTGCATAATTTCAGGTCATCCGGTTCTTTATATTTTTTACAAATTAGAGATGGCTCTGGATTCATTCAGGCCATTATTTCTAAAAATGATGTTGATGATAAAATTTGGGATAAATGTGAAAAAATTACTCAAGAAACTTCTGTAGAAATTATTGGTAAAATTTCTAAGCATCCTAAAAAAGAAGAATATGAAATTCATGTCAAAAATTTAGAATTAATACAAATAGCAGAAGAATATCCTATTTCCAACAAAGAACATGGCGATAATTTTCTCTTAGATAATCGTCACCTTTGGTTGCGCTCTAAAAAACAATGGGCCATTCAAAAAATCAGAGATAAAATCATTCAGGCCACTTATAATTTTTTACATCAAGAACATTTTATAAAAATTGACTCTCCTATTTTAACTCCTAATGCCTGTGAAGGAACTACCACTCTTTTTGATGTAGATTATTTTGATATGGGTAAAGCTTATTTATCTCAATCTGGACAACTTTATTTAGAAGCGGCTATTATGGCTCATGGTCGGGTCTTTGATTTTGGGCCCACTTTTAGAGCTGAAAAATCAAAAACCCGAAGGCATTTAACTGAATTTTGGATGATGGATGCTGAAATGGCTTGGTGCGACCATGAATGTAATATAAAAATACAGGAAAAGCTAATCTCTTATATTGTCCAAGATGTTTTAAAAAATTGCCTTCCAGAATTAGAAATTTTAAAAAGAGATATTTCTAAATTAGAAAAAATAAAACCCCCCTTTAAACGAATAACACACGCTGAAGCAGTAAAATTTCTACAAAAAAACGGTTCTAAAATTACTTTAGAAGATGACTTAGGGGCAGAGGACGAAACTCTAATTACTAAGGATAGTGATCTTCCAATTTTTATTGAAAAATGGCCTAAAAAAATTAAAGCTTTTTATATGAAAAGAGACCCCGAAAATGAAAATTTAGTTATGGGTTCTGATTTAATTGCTCCCGAGGGTCATGGGGAAATAATTGGCGGCTCGCAAAGAGAGGATGATTACGAAATTTTAAAATCTAGAATAAAAGAAGAAAAATTAAATTTAAAAGATTTTCAATGGTATTTAGATTTAAGAAAATATGGAAGCGTACCACATTCTGGCTTTGGCTATGGCTTAGAAAGATTAACTGGCTGGATCTGCGGAGTTCATCATATTAGAGAAACTATTCCTTTTCCAAGGATGATCAATAGACTTACTCCGTAAGTCGAATTTCCAATTTTTAATTTCTAATTTCGAATAAATTTTTAATGATCTAATTTTAAATTTATAATTCTAAATTTAATCAAAATTCAAAATTAATAATTCAAAATTATTTATCCCGTTAGATATTAAAATCTAATAGACTAATTAATTAACGGGAAGATACTATAAAAATATAAAATAATATTTAAAAAATAAATATCTAATGGGATGAAGATTACTATCTTCGGTACTGGCTATGTAGGACTAGTTCAAGGGGCCTGTATGGCCGACCTCGGGCATGATGTTTTGTGTATTGATATTGATAAAGAAAAAATTAAAAAACTAAATGAAGGCAAGGTTCCTTTTTATGAACCCGGGCTGTCTGACTTAATTAAAAGAAATACTGCTCAAGAAAGATTAAACTTTAGTTTAGATGCCCAAAAAGGCGTTGATTTCGGCCAAGTTATCTTTATAGCCGTTGGCACTCCGCAGTCTCCCAATGGCCAAGCTGATTTATCCGCTATTTTTGAAGTAGCTAAAACTATTGGCAAAAATATAAAAGAATACAGGGTTATTGTTAATAAAAGCACTGTTCCTCCTTTAACCGCTCAAAAAGTCAGAAAAACAATTACCAATAACCAAACGGGAAATGTCAAATTTAGTGTTGTTTCTAATCCTGAATTTTTAAGAGAAGGCTCTGCTGTAAAAGATTTTTTGATTCCTGATAGAATAATAATTGGTTTGGAAAAAAACGACCAACAAGCTAAAGATATTATGCTAAAAATCTATAATACTCTAGCTCGTACTGATAAACCTATTATGTTTACTGATACTACTACTTCAGAGATAATTAAATATGCAGCCAATTCCATGTTAGCCAGTAAAATATCTTTTATGAATGAATTGTCTCATTATACTGAAAAAGCTGGCGGCAATATAAAAGAAGTGGCTCGCGGAATTGGTTTAGACAATCGCATTGGCCCTCGTTTTTTACAAGCAGGATGTGGTTATGGCGGGGCCTGTTTTCCCAAAGATATTCAAGCCTTAATTTATGAAATGAAGCAAAATGGTCTTAGCAGTCAAATGTTAGAGTCCATCGAAAATGTGAATCAAAAACAAAAAAAATCAATTATTAAAAAAGTAAATCAAATTTTTCCAGATTTAAAAAATAAGAATATTGGCATTTGGGGACTTTCCTTTAAACCCAATACTGATGACGTTCGTGAGGCGCCCGCTAAAATAGTTATTAATGATTTGTTAAAACAAGGCGCTAAAGTCAGGGCTTTTGACCCAGAAGCCATGAATAATTTTAAAAAAGAGTTAAAAGATATAGAATACTGTAAAAATGCATATGAGGCCACAAAAAATACTGATTTATTAATATTAATCACAGAATGGAATGTCTTTAAAGAAATAGATATGGAAAAAGTAAAAAATTTAATGAAAACCGCAAATTTAATTGATTGCCGTAATATTTATAATCCTCAGGAAATTAGAGAACTCGGATTTAATTATATTTCCATTGGTAGACCTTGAATAATTGGATAATAGAATAATAGGATAATTGAATTAAAAAACAATTTTAAACTAAAACTGATGTGCAAAACTAATCCCTTAAACTATATTCATTATTAGTATAATATTAGTATTATCCCGCCTCTATATATTTTTTAATTATTGTCCCGCAGACGGGGCTTCGCGGGATTAGTATATATTTGTATATTAGAATCATTTAATTAGTATCATTAGTATTATGAAAACTTACATTAACGAAACAATTAATAAAAAACCTGGCGAAAAAATTCTTATTGCTGGATGGGTTCATGTTTTTCGAAGAATGGGAAAAATTGCTTTTATTGATTTAAGAGATTCTACGGGAATTATTCAAGCTGTTTGTGTTCCCGCAGAAATGACTAAAGAATCAGCTGAATTACTAGATACTATTCGACCTGAATTTGTAATTAGTTTAAAAGGTATTATTCAAGCCCGAGGAGAAAAACAAATTCGGAAAGACCAATTAACTGGAAAAATTGAGATTTTAGCCAAAGAAATAAAAATATTATCTGAATCAGAAACACCTCCTTTTGAAATTGAAAATGAAGATAGACAAGCTAATGAAGAATTAAGATTAAAATATCGTTATCTAGATCTTCGCCATGAAAGAATGGCTAAAAATATTAAAAAAAGACATAAGGTTATTAAATTTTTAAGAGATTATCTATCAGACAAAGAATTTACAGAGGTTCAAACTCCAATTTTAACTAAATCCACGCCCGAAGGAGCTCGCGATTATATTGTACCCTCTCGGCTACATAAGGGCAAATTTTTCGCTTTACCACAAGCTCCGCAACAGTATAAACAATTATTAATGATAGCTGGACTGGAAAGATATTTTCAAATAGCTCCTTGTTTTCGAGATGAAGATGCGCGTTCTGATAGAAGTCCGGGAGAATTCTATCAATTAGATATAGAAATGTCATTTATGACTCAAGATGAGATTCTAACCCTAGTTGAGGAAACGTTTACCAAAATGATTGAACAATTATTTCCTGAGAAAAAAATTACTCAAAAACCTTGGCCTCGTTTAAATCAAGCCGATGTAATGAAAAAATATGGCACTGATAAACCAGATTTAAGAAAAGACAAAAATAACCCCAATGAACTAGCTTTTGCCTGGATAATTAATTTTCCTTTATTTACTAAGCAGACCGAGGAAGACAAATTTATAGGAGCAGGTGATAAATTGGCACCATCCCATAATATGTTCACAGCTCCCAAAGAAGAGGATTTAAAATTATTAGATAAAAATCCCGAAAAAATTAAATCATACCAACACGATTTAGTATTAAATGGATTTGAGGCCGGTGGAGGAGCAATCAGAATTCATGATATTAAAATTCAGGAAAAAATTTGGGACTTAATCGGCTTTACTAAACAACAAAAAGAGGAGTTTAAACATTATGTAGAAGCATTTAAATATGGTGTTCCTCCTCATGGTGGCATTGCTATTGGTATTGAAAGATTAATAATGGTTTTAATGAATGAAAAAAACCTTAAAGAAGTTACTGCTTTCCCATTGACTTCAGACGGCAGAGATCCAATGATGGATAGTCCTGCAAAAGTTAGCAAAGAACAGTTAGATGAGTTGGGGATAAATATAAAAAATAAGTCTGTAGAAGAATTAAATAAAGAATGTCTAAAACAAAATGGGGAATAAGATACAAATAAGAGGACAATCAGGACAATTTGGAGAATATATTGTGGCCGCAAAATTATGCAGACAAGATTTTATTGCAACAACATTCACACGCAATATGCCGGGCTTTGATATCCTAGCTTTAAATCAGAAAACCAATAAAAGTTTGCGAATACAGGTAAAAACTGTTAGGAGGGGTCAATGGTCTTTAAATGCAAAACGCTTTCTTGAATTTGATCAGAAAAAATTTGATAAAGGAATACAAAAAAATCATCGGTAAAAAGAAAAATAATGAAACAGATTTTTTTATTTTTGTAAAAATGGGAAATAGAGATGGAGAGAATAAAGACAAAGATACTTTTTATATTATGAAATTAGAACAATTTCAAAGTATAATTCACGACATCTACTCTAACTTTCTTCTTGAAAAATGTGAACCAAAAGGAAAGCCATGGGGGAAACGACCAAAAAACCCAAAAACCACTCATGCAGGTATTAAAGAGAAAGATTTAAAAAAATACAAAAATAAGTGGGAAATTATTAAATAAATTAATGAACAAAAATAACAAAACTATAACATACCTAAAAATAACTAGTATTTTTTATTTTTTATTTCTCTTGTGGGTAATATTTAAAAACCTGAATATCTTAAATGATTTTGAATATTTCATCATCTACATTCTTCTTCAATTTTTAATGGTATCTGTATCTATATTATCTTTTTCATTAATTTTATCTTTTTTACTTTATTTGATAATAAATAAAATTTTTAAGAAATACAAAATAGAATATAAAAAATTTATAGATTATTTTTCTATCACATTTATGATATCAAGTGCTATTTTAATTTTATTAGCAGCCACTATATTAAATTTGGGAATGTATAATAATTCCATAAAAGAGGACACTGATAATTTACATATAATAAACAATTTAAACAATCCTCTTAAAAATAGAGAATGGTACAATTTTAATTCTGCAGATAAAAAATTTAAAATAGATTTTCCTTCATTACCAACACACAATACAACACCAAACTCTACAAAATCACCAAAAGTAGATATATACTATAGTGAACAACTCAATGAGTATTATTCTGTTGTTGTATTAACTTTTTTATCAAAAATAGAGGTATCTAATCCTGAATTATTAATGAAAAATTTATTAAATAATGTGGCGGGAACTGACGGAGAAGCTATATTCTCAGACTTTACTCATTATCAAAATAATAAAGCTTTAGATTATAAGATACATCCTTTAAATGCAAATTTATCTACTTATATAGAAGGAAAGCTTATTTTAGTAGATCAAACATTATATAACTTATTCGTAAGATACGAAAAGATTAATTTTGACAATAATAATTACAATAAATTTATTACTTCTTTTACATTGACTAAATAAATCCATAAAATAATTTTAAATTATGACAATAGATGAAAATAAAAATAAATTTTTGAAAAATGAATTTTTTGCTTTAAGTATTCAAGGTGCCTTTATGCGTAATCGCTATGTTTATAAAACAAAAGATGAATTTAAAAAGAAAAAATTTAGAATGTTTTTATATAATAAATTATCCTCGTACACTAAAAAATATAAAAAAAATGTAGATGAGGAGGAACACATTAATAATTTAAAAAAAATTCAAAGAGAAATATATAAATATTGTAAAGCCAAAAAAATATTAAAAAAACAAAAAAACATAAAAGATACCTTAAATATTGGTACAATACAAAAACTATTAAACCTATACTTAAAATACCTTTGGGTTTCTGGATATATAAATGCAGAACCCCCCACACTGTCCAATTGATAGTACCGTAATTGAAACTTTAGTAAAAAATGGTGCAAAACATTTAAAAGATATAAAGTGGACAAAGATGAATATAGAGGATTATAAAAAAATAATAAAAGATATAGAAAAAACAAAAAATGATCTATCAATTGCTGAGTGGGAATTATTACTTTTTAATAATAGAAAATAAGTTAAAAATTATAAACTAATTTATTAAACACTAAATATATGTTAAACACTAAAAATTTAAAAATTGCATTACATATTTTAGTGATAATTATTTTAATACTTTCTTTTGTTTTGATAGAAAAGAATAAACAATTAAAATTGTTAGAAAAAATCAATAATGCTAGCACTAGATTATCAAATGATATTTTGGAAATGAATGAACTAGACTTAAAATTGTTAGAAGTTAAAAATTTAGATACTACATCTCCTATTGTACCCAAGGAAAAAAACGAAGAGGAGAAAACTATGCCAGAAAAATACGGAGCAGAAATAATACAAATAGGTGGACCAGGATCCCATTATATAAGTAAAAAAGCATATAAATTAGATGAACATGGATATTTAATGGGTCCATACTGGATAGATTATTCTTTTAATAATACTTATGACCTATTGCATGTAGCATGTGGATATGGATATAAAATAACAAAATGTCATATAGACGGTGAAGAAACAACTTTTTATGGGAATGAATGTTCTATGGAAATTAAATATCAGATACAAAATAAAATTAATATAGTTTGCGAAAAAGAGATAGAAGATAATTAAAAAAACCGCTAAGGGACGAAACCGCTTAGAGGTTATTTCAAATGTGAATTCTGATTAAATTATAACACGCCTAAGTAAAAAATCAATAAATAAGAACACCACTAAATAGTGATATATTAATAGTGTCGTGCTACGGTTTACAATGATTGACCGTGAGAGGGTGAAAACCCTACACGAACACTAAATGTAGTATACCACAATAGAATAAAAAGTTAAGATTAAAAATGAATAAAGAAGAAATTAAAAATATAATTGAAAAAATCGAAAAAAGTAAAGATAGAAATCTTGTAATTATTGATTTTAGTAATTTAGTACATTGGCAAGATAATCTAAAATGGAAGATAGGGATAAAAGAATTAAGAAAATTAATTAAACATTTTGTTAAAAATAAAAAGTATTTACGAAGATTTTACTATGGTAGTGATTTTGGACCCAAAGATGATTCAGAAAAATTAACAGTCTGGTCTGAAATGGTACATAAAAAAGCTGAAATGAACAACTTTGAAATAGTGACTAAAAGAGTAAAATATATCAATGATAAAAATTATAAAGATGGATATGTTAAAAAATGTGATTTAGACGTAGAAATGACCGTTGATATGATAAAAGAAGAGAGTAATTATGATAATATTATATTATTTTCCGGCGATGGAGACTTAGCCTGTGTTTTAAGATATTTAAATGAAAAATTTAATAAACATGCCTATGTCTTTGCAGCCAGAAATCATTTAGGAAAAGAGCTTTTACAATGTAAATATGATAAAATAGTAAAAGAAATATTATTTGTAGAAGATTTTGAATATAGACTAAATATGAACCGTTTCAGAATATAAAATCAAAAATTCGTCAATAAAGACGAATTTTGAACAAAATCTGGTAGACCTAAAGCCTACAATTACAGTATATATATATTTGACTAAAAGTCAAATAAAAAAACAAAAAGTTATCCACAACCAATTTAATTAACATTATGCAAAAATTATCCCAACTGCAAAAATACATCTTAAAAAAAACTTTGGGGTGTAAGAAAGGGGGGATTGATAAAAACATCTTTTTTAATTTTTACGAAAAGGTTAAAAATAAACCAAAGGATATTGAAAACGTAATTATTAAAAGTTTAAATCGTTTGATTGAAAGAGATCTAATTGTGGCCTTTTGTAAAAAAACAAAACATAAAACATTTATCAAAAAAATACTTTTAACTCCTGCTGGAAAAAAAATCGCCAAACAATTATGGGGTACACAAAAAAAATTACCAATGAAATATAAGAAAGTTAAAAGTAAAAAGTTGCAAGTTAAAAGTCGATAATTTACTCAACTTTGAACTTTTTACTTTATAAACTTTCAACTTTATAAACTTTAAACTAAATTTATGCCAATTAAAAAACAAATTTTAAACCACCTTGAAAAAAACAACATTAAGTACGAAATTCTAACCCATCGCAAGGTCTATACTGCTTTTGATGCTTCCCAAACTTTAAAAGTTGACCCCAAAGAAATTGCCAAATCACTAATTATTAAAATTAAACGGGACTTTTATATGGTCATTTTGGGAGCAAATAAAAACATTGACTTCGTTAAAATAGCCCAAAAGTTTAAAGCAAGCAAAAAAGACATTCAAATACCATCGGAAAAAATACTGAGCAATAAATTTAAAATTAAACCCGGCTCAGCCCATGTTTTTAGTTCTTTATACAAAATTCCCATCCTTATTGACAAGTCCCTTAGCAATCTACAACAGGCTATTTTCTCATCCGGCAGTTTTACAGAAAGCTTAAAAATCAAATTGAAAGATTATCTAAAATTAGAAGAACCGGAAATATTTTCTTTTGGAAAAGCTAAAAAATTCAAAATCCAAAAAACGAAAAAGAAAAAAACAAGTAAGAAAGAAACCGCCAACAAAAAAGCCAAACCAAAAAAATCTAAAAAATAAACACTTACAACTCATAACCCATGCCTTCTTACCAAATTAAAACTGAAAAATTTGAAGGACCCTTAGAATTATTGTTAACTTTAATAAATGACAATAAATTAGATATCAGTAAAATTTCCTTAACCCAAATAACTGATGAATATTTAGAATACCTCAATAATAATGAGAATCTGGACATTGATGAGATAGCTGATTTTCTAGTTATTGCGGCTAGATTATTATATATTAAATCAAAATTAATCTTACCCGGGGCCTTAAATTTCGGAGAAGATGAAGATCAAATTGAATTGGAAAAACAATTAAAAATATATAAAGAATATTACGAAGCTCGCAGGGTTGTTCAACAAATATTAAACCAAAAAAAATTCAGCTATTCTCGCATACATCCTCTGATAAAAATAAAAGCTAAATTCCGACCACCAAAAAATATAAAAACATTGGATTTAAAAATTAAATTTGAAAAAATAATTAATTCTATAAAACCCATTATAGAAATTAAAGAAAAGGGGACACTCCATAAAACCATCACTATTATAGAAAAAATAAATCATATCAAATTAATTTTAAGTAATAAATCTCAAATACAATTCCAAGAAATCTTAAAAGACCAAAAAAACAAAACCGAAATAATAGTTTCTTTTTTAGCACTATTAGAATTAATAAAACAAAAAACCATCCTAGTGGAACAAAAATCCATGTTTGAACAAATTATAATTAATGTACATAATCATGAATAAAAAATTAGTATATTTAGAAAGTATTTTATTAATTTCTGATCGAGCTCTAAAAATAAAAAATTTAGCTAAAAAATTAAACTTAGAAAAAAAAGAAGTTAAAGAATTAATCGAGAAATTAAAAGAAAAGTTTAACATTGAAAGCAGTGGAATACATTTATTAATAACAAATGATAAAATACAGTTTACTACTAACCCTTTAAGTAAAAAAATTGTTAAAGAATTTGTCAAAGAAGAGTTAAATAGTAATTTAACTGATGCCTCTTTAGAGGCTTTGACTATTATTGCCTATCGCGGACCAATCACTCGTTCAGAATTAGAGCAGATTCGAGGTGTAAATTGCAGTATTATTTTACGTAATTTATTGATTAAGGGACTGATAGAAAGCAAAACAAATAAAGAAAAAATGACTGAAACCTATAGCATTACCCTTGATTTCTTAAAATATCTAGGAATTAATACTATCAACGAACTCCCTGATTATGAAAGATTAAATAGTGATGAATTAATAAATAAAATCCAAGAAACGCAATCTAATTCCTAAATTTTAATTTAATGTCCTTAATATTAATTATTTCCAATCTACTCTTAATTACCAATTTAATCAGTTTGCCAATAACTCAAAATTTTTATTTTGAAACCAATAATTTAAATACTGACGAAATGTTTTTTAATATTAAATCCGAAAAAAGTTCGACTCCTGATTTTCCGCTTAAAAAACGCAGTGATTCTTTGGGCGTTAAAGTTTCGGCTCAATCGGTTTTAGTCAAAGATTTTAATACCGATAAAATACTGTGGTCTAAAAATAAAGACGAAATAAAATCTATAGCCAGCATTAGCAAATTAATGACAGCTATGGTGATATTAGATTTAGAAGAAATAAATCTGGAACAAGAAATAAAAATAGAAAAAATAGATATTAATGGAGATTTTAATAAATTAAAAATATATAATTGGGAAACAATAAAATTTATAGATTTGTTAAAAATATCTCTAATAACATCATCAAACACAGGAATTAAAATCTTAATTAAAAATACTGGCTTGAATGAAGAAGAATTTGTAGAAAAAATGAATCAAAAGGCCAAACATTTAAATTTAGAAAACACAAAATTTGCCGACCCTACCGGCTTAGACAAAGACAATGTTTCTACTGCATGGGAGCTTATTAAAATGACTAAAAAGGCATTTTCCTATCCAGAAATAGAACAAGCCACTTCTCAAAAAAATTATTCCTTTCAAACTATCAATTCTCATAGATTAGTAAACGTTCAAAACACTAATGATTTAATAGGAGGGTATTTAAATATAGAAGCCGGTAAAACTGGTTACATAGAAGAAGCCGGCTATTGCTTAATATCAAAAGTCGGCTACAAAGAACAAGGGCCAATACTAGTAGTAGTTTTAGGAAGCGAATCACATTATCAACGATTTTCTGATTTAAAAAATGTTTCCACTTGGACATTTAATAATTATACTTGGAAATAAATGCCAGAAATTTTAACCATATTATATGCCACTCTACCAATCAATGAATTAAGGGGTACTATACCCCTAGCTATTAGTTGGGGCATTAAGCCGATTTATGCATTTATATTGGCTGTTATCGGTAACACCATTCCTGTTTTTGTTTTACTATTCGGATTAGGCAAACTCTCCACATTTGCTCAAAAGCACTCCTTATTTTTAAATAAAATATTAAACTGGGTATTTCAAAGAACCAGAAAAAAAACCGCAAAAGCTATTAAAAAATACGGTCCTTTGGCTTTATTTTTCTTCGTAGCTATTCCATTGCCCTTTACTGGCGCTTGGACAGGCTCAATGGCCGCTTGGTTATTTGGCATACCATTTAAAAAAGCAATCTTGCCAATTATGCTCGGTATTGTTGTAGCTGGCATTATTATTACTTCTTTATCTATTGGCTTATTCTCATACATTTAGATATAATATAAATAATTATATGGCTTTAGAAACTGGAAAAATAATATTAGCAAATTGGAAAATGCAATTGTCCTATCAAGAGACAATTGATTTAGCCGAGGCTATAAAAAAGGAATTAAAAAAATACAAAACTGAAAAATTAGAAATTGGATTATGTGCTGACTTTATGACTATTCCTAAATTATCTGAAATATTAAAAAATACTCAAATAAAATTGGGATGTCAAAATATTTTTTGGGAGGATAGAGGAGCGTATACTGGGGAAATATTAATAGATAATCTTAAAAATTTTAATGTCCATTATGCTATTATCGGCCATAGTGAAAGAAGAAAATTTTTACATGAATCTGGTGAAATGATTAATAAAAAAGTTAAAAGAGCTATTGAAAATAAAATTGTTCCCATTTTATGTGTCGGCGAAAATTTCGAACAAAGAAGAAACGGACAAAAAGATTTAACCATTATTAAACAAATAAGATCGGCTTTATCTGGAATAAAAATAAATAATATAGAAAAAGTCATTATCGCCTATGAGCCCATTTGGGTAATAGGATCTGGTCAGGCCATTCAAGCCGAGGAAGCCGAACATACAAATAAAGTAATTAAAGAAATTGTTTTAGATGTTATTTTAACTGAAAATGAAAATCTTGGCCGAAAAGAATTAGAAAACAAAATAAAATTTATATATGGTGGCAGTGTTGATGCTTCAAATATCTCTAACTTTATCAGACAAAAAAATATTCAAGGAGTTTTGGTGGGTGGAGCCAGTTTAAAAAAAGAAAAATTTATTAATTTAATTAATGCTATAATCTAAATTATTTAATCTATTAATTATAAAAATATGTTTCTAAATATAATATTGATATTAATAATTGTAGTCGGATTAGCCGGCATTTTATCCATAGCTTCAAAAAAAATACCACAATTAAAAAGAGTAGATCCAGAAAATATTCCAGAATCAAAGCAAACACAAACTAAAAAAGACATATTAGAAAAAAAATTTAAAAACGAGATTGATTTATTTAAGAAAAAAATTATTGTGTTTGGCAAACCGATTTCTTCTACTGTTTATAAATATCTAAAAAATATTTACCAAAAAATTTGTAAATTAGAAGAAAAATATAAAAACAAATTAATTAGAACGCAGTTCGAAGATAAAATTTCTCAAGAGGATAAAACAAATAAGTATTTAGAAAGGGCAAAGGAATTTGAAAATAATAAAGAATGGAGCAGTGCTGAAAGTGAATACATTCAAGCTTTAAAATTAGACATGCGTAATTTTGATATTTACAAAAAATTAGGCAATTTGTACTTTCAAAGCAAGGACTATAGAAAGGCTAAAGAAACCTACGAATATATCATTAAAACAGAAAATGACGACACCGTATACAATAAGCTTGGTGAAATATCAACCCACAGAGGAGATTTAAAACAAGCCCTATTAAACTACAATAAATCAATAGAAATAAAAAATAATAATCCTATTTATCATTACAATTTAGCCGATATTAATCTGCGTTTAGATAAATTAGAGGAGAGCTTAAAAAACATAAAAGGAGCCCTAAATATAGAACCCCAGAACCCCAAATTTCTTGACTTTCTAATGGATTTAAGTATAATTATGGGAGACAAAGATCTGGCTCATAAGACCTTAAATGAATTAATAGCAGTTAATCCTGAGAATAAAAAAATAGCTGAAATTCAAAAAAAGATTGCTAATATTTAAACTTTGTCTATTTTTTTTATTTTATTAAAGAATAAATGTTTTCGCCCTTGTAGCTTCCTCCTTCGCTCTTCGTAAAACTCAGAGCTACGGAGGACAGGCAGTTTCCGCCAGAGGCGGATCAGCCTCCAGCTAAGGTTAAAGATTCTATTAACAACTTATTTAAAATTTATAAATTATGCCGTTGTAGCTTCCTCCTTCGCTCTTCGTAAAACTCAGAGCTACGGAGGACAGGCAGTTTCCGCCAGAGGCGGATCAGCCTCCAGCTAAGGTTAAAGATTCTATTAACAACTTATTTAAAATTTATAAATTATGCCGTTGTAGCTCAGTTGGTAGAGCAACGCCATGGTAAGGCGTAGGTCTGGAGTTCAAGTCTCCACAACGGCTCCAGCCTTCGCTACTTCCTTCGCTAAAGCTACGGAAGTCAAGAAAGCTACGGCTGGCACGGCCATCCAATCCCACGTAGCAGGATCTCGTCCGCCTCATAAGCAAGGTTCCGCGAGATTAACCTATTAATCAATTAACCTATTAACAATTATATATCTGGGTCGGTACCGAAGCGGTCAAACGGGGCAGACTGTAAATCTGCTGGCTATGCCTTCGGCGGTTCGAATCCGTCCCGGCCCACCACTCGACTCGCTTTCGTTTATACTCAAGCTCGCTCGTGGTCTACGACCATTTCACTTATAATATATTAGTAATATAAATAAGAGGCGAGTGTCCTGAGTGAACGAAGTGAATCAAAGGACAATAAAAAATTTATTAGTACCAATATATAATTGGCCATCCTAGCTCAGTTTCCACCCGAGGCGGATCCGCCTTTGGCGGAGGTACCTATCTGCCGATAGGCAAGGAGCAACAGTTTTACCTGCCACGTCAAACGTGGCCTGCCCGCCAGTCGCCAAACGCCGAGATAGCTTCCCCCTTCGCCCCTCGGCAAGCTCGGGGTCT
>CAZXCJ010000017.1:0-23451 GCA_964639335.1 uncultured Gammaproteobacteria bacterium
TGTTTTATATGCTGGCTTTATGTGGATGACTTCGGCAGGCAATGAAGAAAAAATTTCTCAAGCTAAAAAAATGTTAGTGGCCGGTGTGATAGGTTTGGTAATTATTTTGGCCTCTTATGCTATAACCAGTTTTATTTTAGGAGCTATTCAAGAGGGAACAAACGGGGGTGGAGGCGGACAAGTTTGTACCCCAAATGAATGTACAGGTTGTTATCGATGCAATGCGGATGGTACCAGTTCTTATTATGATAGTACTTGCTCTACTTGTGGATCACAGAATGGAGAAACATATAATTTTAGTGTAATTGTTAATAGCCCCACTGGTTCTAATGTGTCTTTATGTAGTTTAATTCAAGTTAAATTTAATAATATTGTTGATGAAACTACAGTAATTTCACAAAATTTTGGTTTATATGATTGCGGTGAAAATTCTTGTAATGGCGATTTAGTTGGCAGGGACAATTTAACGCCAAATGGACAATTTATAATAGAAGAAGATATAATCCAGTTTATTTTAGGAGAGGATTATGAACAAGAGCATTATTATGCGGTTAATATTATACATGATGGGATTACAGATGAAGACGGAGAAGCTTTGTTAGTAGATTATTATTGGGAATTTAAAACTGGGGATGAAACAGATACAGAGCCACCTATTGTTGCTTTAGTATTTCCTGAAGATAATCAAGAAGAAGTTTGTTTAACCTCTTATATTACAGCTGAATTTTCAGAAGACATGGATATGCTTTCTTTAAATAATGCTTCATCTTTTTATTTATATGAAGATATTGGCATTTTATCAGATATAGATTTTTTTCATCAAGTTCATAACGACTCCTTAATTTTATATCCTGACTCTAATTATGAAGCAGATGAAGATTACTTCCCTTTATTAAACGGCAACATTATTAAAGATACTTGCGGTAATTATTTAGATGGCGATGCCGATACTATGGCTGAAGGTTCGCCAGATGATAATTATCCTCCCAATGGTCCGAATAATAATTGGAGATTTATAACTGGAGAAAATTTATATTGTACTCCAGAAATTGCAGGTATAGAAAACACAGAGACCTATTACGATGCCATAGAAAATTTAATTATTTCTGGTCATTATTTAGGCAATAATCCAGTTTTGGTTTTTGATGGGTCTATTGTTATAGACCAGGCCAGTACTTTATGTATGGGAGATGAATATTGGTATGATGGCGCCTGTGTTACCCAGGCCTGGACAGAAGAAGAAATAAGAGTAGCTATACCAGTAACTGGCGGTGATAATAATGGGACTAAGGCCGGAGTAAATATAGTGGAAGTTCAAACTAACGATGGAAATGTAAGTGCTAATTTTGATTTATTAAGTCCTCGTATTAATGCTTTATCACCTGACCAGGGCGGAGAAGGCCAATTTATAAGTGTTTGGGGAGATAACTTTAAAGAAGATGAAAGCATAAATTTAAATGCTTCTAAGGTTTATTTTCGTTCTAACCAAGATGAGTATATAGAAGCAGATTTACCTTGTGGTCAAGATGCCTGGGACGATGGACAAATTATTATTTCTGCAACTAGTACTTTAAACATAAATCAAGTTTACGCTATACAAGTTAAAAAAGTATATAATGACGACACTGAGCGCTGGAGTAATTTAGCGGATTTTTATTTTAATGATGAAGAAGCTGGACCAGGTTTATGTTTTATTGATAAGGATAAGCTTTATTTTGAAGATGAATTTAATTTAAATGGAATTAAATTAGGGGACGAGGATGTTTATAATAGAGAAGTAATTTTAGGCGATGATTATGATTCCATAGAGGCCGATGTCTTAGAATGGACAGGAGATGATGGTATAGGGCAAAATACAGATGTTAAAGCCATAACTCCATTAATGGGTTCGGCTGCAGGAGTGGGCGTTAGAGTAATGGTAGAGGAAACAGAAGGAGAACAAAAATTTAGTAATTATTTAAGTGTAGATACAGAAGCTGATGAATCAGCAGATTTTTATATAAATTATATTTCTCCAGAATCAGCTCCTATTGGTGGATATGTAACAATTTATGGTTCCGGGTTTGGCGCTAGTCAAGATGAGCAGATGGTGGAGTTTAATATAGGCGCTGATGAATGGACAGATGGTGATTTTAATTTTCCAGACGAATGTTCTACGGCTTTTTGGAGCGATGAGCAAGTAATTGTTAAAGTGCCGGAAACATTTAGCGGTCTTGCCCCTTATTCTTCTAAAATAAAAATTATAGATTCAGCTAATTATTTAGAAACTAATGCAGTAAATTTTGAGGTTAATAATGAAGGACTTGCTCCTTGTATTTGTAGTGTAAATCCTGGATTCGGGACAAAAGGGAATGAAATTGAAATTGCTGGAGAGTATTTTGAAGATCCCGATGATGTAGATAATTTTTATTTTAATACATTTTTTGATAACAATGGGGCTTTTATATCTGGAGATTATGCGGATTTTATTATAGATTCAGACAATTTAATGTTTGTAACAGTAACATCAACTCAAACGGGTTTAATTTCAGCTCACAATATTAATGGTTTTGGTAATACTTGGAATTTTGAATATATTGAGGCAGGACCAATTATAACAGATGTTTGGGATTTTTATGGTTGGCATTTTACCACCTGTGCAGATTGTGAAAATCCTCGAATAAGAATTCAAGATTGTGAAGCTGGTCAATTTTCTCCTTCACCTGATTCTGGTAATAGACATGTACCAATGGGTTCTGATATTTATGTAGAATTTGAATATCCTTCAGATAGTAGTAACGCAGAAATGGATGGAACTACTTTAATAAAAGATAATTTTATACTTTCAAAATGTGGTAATGCAGATGATAGTATAGGGACTTGTGATGCAGTTGATCAAAGTGAATATACTATTCCTGAGAATGTAAATCCAACTTTTGCTTCAATAACAGATTTTAGTTTTGAAGCTGGTTATTGGTATAAAATTGAATTAACTAGTGCTGTTAAGGATATAGAGAGTTCATCTTTAATAGAATATTCTTGGTATTTTAGAATAGATCCATCTGGTGTGATATGTGTACCTGATGAATTATATATTAAACCAAGTAATCATTCTACTCAATATAATGTTAATAAACATATACCATATATAGGATTATTAGTAGATACTGAAAATTGTTATGTTTGTAATAGTTCTGGATATGATTATGAATGGGAAAGCAGTGACAATAGTTTAGTTCCAGAATTTGACCCTGATCCACCAAATATTTTTGATCCCAATGCTGTCTTGAATGGAACTTATAATATCGGTAGTTTAGAAATTAGTGCTACCTCAACATTTTCAATATTAGAATATTCAGATACTACAAATTTATACATTACAGCAAATTGTGGATTATTAGATGGAAATCAAGCTCAATGTATAGATGAAGACGATAGTTTTGAGTGTTGCTGGGATGCTAGTAATGATACTTGTGTAAATGCAGACCATCCTGTTTGTAATAGTCCTTTTGTTAAAGAAAAAGATTGTATTCCTGCAGCTTGGGGTCAGAATCCAATATTATCATCCCCATCACCTGTTTCTAATAGTATTGATGTTGTTTTAGATTCACATATTTATGCCGAATTTGCCAAAAGCAATACTCAAGTAGAAATGGATACTAGTACCTATGCTAATGGTTTGAAGATTGAGCAATGCACTCAAAGACGTCGTGTTGTTCCAATTCCAGGTCAAGATGTTGGATTTATTTATGATGAGTGTGAAGATATGACTAATTCATTAAATATTAGTATATCATCTTCTGGGGATAATTTTGTTGATTATACTCATGATGATTTTGATTCTAATTTTTTCTATATTATCACTTTAAAAGATAGCATAAAAGATATTAGTGGTTATTCATTGATTCCTGATGGTGGATATATTTGGACATTTAAAACAGGTAGCGGTTATTGTCAGACAACAGCTATAGAAGTTTTGCCAACTGATTGGCTTATGAATATTAATAACACAAAAGAATATTCAACACTTTGTTATGACGAAAGTTGTAATGTTTGTGATAATATTTATTCTTATGAGTGGGAATCTTCTAATGATAGTATAGCTATTACCACTGGCATGAATGGTAATTTTAGTGCCTCTTCTACAATTGTAAGGAGTTTTTCTCTACAGGGCGATGTAACAATTACAGCTACAAATACGGAATTATTATTAACTAATTTTGGAGATTTAACAGTTATTGATAGTACGACAGATAATTGTGCTAATTATACTCTTTCAAATACTTGTAATGACCTTAATCATACTAATCATCCAGATCTTGATTGTTGTTGGGATGGGAGTGATTGCCAGACAGGAGCAGATAATCCAGCTTGTGATGATGAAAAATATTGTAATGATTATGATGATGAAACAGAATGTAATGATAGTTATGGTAGCGATCATCCAAGTTTCAATTGTTGTTGGGCTATAGGCCACTATTGCACGAGTGATTTGTCTAAGTGTGAAGTTCTTGGTAATTGTTTTGGATTTGATACAGCATTTAAATGTGAAAAAAATATAAATTATGATTGTTGTTGGGGAGATGATGACAAATGTTATGCAGATGGTTCTCAAATGTGTAGTAGTTTTAAAGTAATAGAAAATTATCCTTTAGATGATGGTACGGGAGTTTGTCCCAATACTTTGATTAAGGCCACTTTTAATAAAGCTTTAGATAGTAATAGTTTAGAAGAAAATGTAAATTTATATGTTGAAGAGAATCCAGGGGTTTGGAGTAGTGTAACCACAACTCTTAGTTTATATAATAATTTTGAAGGTCAGGCGGTTTTAAATATAAAGCCAGAATTTTTATTAGATAAAAATACTGACCATAAGGTTGAATTGACTAATGGAGCAGATGGAATTAAATCAGTTTATGGCAATGTTTTAAATTGTAGTAATGGAAAATGCTTATGGACTTTTACAACAAAAGATACTATATGTGAACTAAATTATTTAAAAATTATAGATCCATTACCTTTAGATAAGTATTATTTATTTACGGAGTCAAATGAACAAGCAAATTTTGTTGTTGAAGGAAATGATATAAATGGAAATATAATAGAATCAATGGACGGTTATGACTGGTCTTGGTATTGGGAATCATTTAATGAGGATTTAGTTGTTTTAGAACCAAGTCAAATATATCAACCTAATATTACTGCTATAGCTGAAAACAATAATGGTAAAACTAAACTTAGAATAAGTGCACTACCCATACCATCGGAATTAATGTGTTCACAAATTGTCAATCAAAATCAATGTGAAGGTGATTCTTGCTGTTGGGCAGATGGTTCTTGTACAGCTGATTTTACGGAATGTCAAAATACTTGTTCTCTAGCATTAGAGCCAGATTGTACAAGTCCATGTATATGGCAAAACAATATTTGTTATTTTGAAAATAAGTGGGATTATGATAATAAAGAAGGGTATAAAATTGAGGGTAGTGGTAGTGGTGTAATAGTTTCTCCAGATGATGCAGAACTAGAATTATTTATGTGTGAGAATATGTGGCCAAGAGCAGGTTCTTTTGAAGATAATAAATATCATTTTAGATTAAAATATTGTATGGATGGAGGATTGGGTTATTTAACAGATGCCGATATTGGTGATAATAAGTATATTAAAACTGATTTTAATGCTTCTGATAATACTAAAGATGAATTATTAAGAGAATATATTTTTAAATATGGAGAAAATCCTGTTCCTGCTTATACCGCGGTTTTAGAATTAGAAGACATAAGAGATGAACAGAGCATTTTATCGCGTTTAGAATTTTCGGAATTATTTGATAGCAGATTGAGTTTTAAATTATTAGGTCAGATGTTTAGTAAATTTATTAATTTATTTAAAGGAACCAGTGTTTATGCTCAAGATAATAATAATGATATTATTGGTTTGAGAATATATCAGAATTTAAAACATTTATCATCTTTAGATTGGTATAGTTCTTCAGGATTGATTAGTTTTAAGGGAAATCCTCAACCAATAAAAGTTGGTCCTTATGATGGTTTGCGTGATGGCAGAACAGTTTATGTGAGTGTGGGTGATGAGAGTAATGATGGTGATTTATATACTAATATGTTGTTAATATCTCATTCTCAAGATGCTAGTCCAGCTACTATTAATATTTTCAATCAATTAATTGATAATTGGAATTTTAATATTAATATTGATTTAGATAAACGCGATGATTTAGCAGAAGATGTTAAAAGGTGGCAGGATTTAAGAAGTATTGAGAAAAAATTGAATAATTATGCCAATCAAAATAAATTCTGTGCTTATGTAACAGATCCAGATGGAGCTTCATGTCTAGAGGGCTATTATCATTTTGATATTGATGGAGATGGGAGTATGGATACAGGAGAATGTTATGATGTTTCTTCAAATGTAACTTGTAGATGGGATTCTGATTGTGAGGAGCATGAAATGGGTTTCCAGAAATGTGTTGGTGTATATCCAGAATTAAATGAAGGAAGTTTTTTACAAGGCATTTCAACATCTAAATGGCCTTCTTGGGCTTCTACTTTAGGCAATGATTTGGGTTCTGTTTTGCCTTATGATCCTGTAAATGAATTTAGTTATTGTCCAGACGACTATGAAGAACAAACTTGTTGGCATTCTGTTAATGAAGATTTTTATTGTGCTTTAAATTCACAAATTTATTATTATAGAGCTGGTGGCAGAGTGGATTTAGATAATAGACCCTTGAGTTTTGATTTATTTTCTGAATTTAATTTTCAATCAGGTTGGAATCAGTTGCCGTTAGAAGCAGATCATGCCTTAGATTTATATAACACTATTAAAATTAATAATGCAGATGTTTGTGATGATGGATATCTTGGTATATTATGTGGTAATGGAACTGTAGATTCTGGTGAACAATGTGATTATAGTAGTAGTGATAATACTAAAATCTTATGTGATGGTGCTTATAATTATAAAGAAGTTGGATGTAATAGCAATTGCCAATGGCCGGATTATGTAGAATCATATCAATGTTTTTATTGTGGTGATGGATTATTTAGCCCACTTTATGAGGAATGTGAAACTGGCTGGAGTGATATGATTTGTGCCGATGGTTGGAATCCTCAAACTGTACATTGTGTTGGTTGTGTGTGGGAGTCAGCTGCTAACAACTGTATATATTGTGGTGATGGTATTTGTCAAGATGGACAAGATGGAGATACTGCATATGAAAGTCTTAGCAATTGTATGCAAGATTGTTCTTGTGGGGATGGTATTTGCCAACCAGAATATAATGAAAATAACGGTGATTGTGCTGATGATTGTTTTTGTGGAGACGGAGTAGTTGATTCTACGGAGGAATGTGATTACATGATTAGTATTGGTGCAGTTTGTACAACTCCACCACCAGAACAATATGCTGGGCATTATCCATGTTTGAAAGTGGGCCCAAATAAATGTACTTGGGATTTGGACAATTGTTCAGCAGATGGGGCTTGTGGTGATAATGTTGTTAATGGAAATGAAGTTTGCGAAATTGGGGAAATAGCCATTTGCGATATGGGCGAATATTATGGCGAAATGGAATGTCAAGCAGGTTGTTTGAGTTGGGGAAATTGTGTGGCAATAGAATGGTGTGGGGATGGAAAGCTTAATGGAAATGAAGAGTGTGATGATGGAAATAATATTAATGGCGATGGTTGTGATGAAGATTGTGTTATTGAACCTGTTTGTGGTGACGGTATTCCAGAAGGGACAGAAATATGTGATGATGGGAATACTATTAATTGTGATGGATGTAATGAAGATTGTTCAAGAGTTGATAATATTTGTGGTGATAATATTCCAGAATGTGGAGAAATTTGTGATGATGGCAATCTACTTACTGAGACCTGTGGTGACAACATTAGGCATAATGGAATTTTTTGTAATGCTGATTGTAGTTATGAAGCTAGTTTAGACGAACAATGTGATGATGGAGATGATGCTGATACATGGTATATGCAGAATTCTTCTGATGATGATGGAGTTTGTGTAATTAATTCTTACACAGGTCTTTTATGTAGAAATAATAGATGTGGAGATGGGTTTTTAGATTGGGCTTCTGAAGAATGTGATAACGGCGACTACCCTCCTTCTCCTAATGATGGCTGTAATCAATATTGCGAGATTGAACCTATTTGTGGTGATGGTATAAGAGAAGGAGCAGAACAATGTGATGATGGAGACGAGGATGATACATGGTATCAGCAGGATCCTCTTGATGATGATGGGGCCTGTGTAATTACTTATAATAATTGGGGTATTTCTTGTAAAAATAATATATGTGGTGATGGATATTTAGATTTAGGTTATGAGAGATGTGATGATGGAAATATAGCTCCAGGTGATGGTTGTGATAAAGATTGTGTTATTGAACCCTGTAGTACATTTAATACTGAGCATTATTTATTTGGTGGAAATTCGCTTGGATATCCGTCTTTTGATTTTTATTATGCAGATGAGAGCGCTTGTACTTCAGCAGGATGTTTTTGTCAAGATATAAGTGTTTGTGAATTTAATTGTGAAGGTGTAGACATTGATGATAATCGTTGTGGTGGTGGTCGGCCATGTTTTGGTGGTGCAGAGATATTGGGTGTCTGTAGTAATAGTGTTTGTCCTTCTGGTACTTGCCATTGTGAGGAGGGTATGAATCAGATGAATTTTTGTAATTGTCAACAAGGTCGATAACACAGATTATTAATAAAAATAAAAATGTAATATTAATTTTTTAGATAAATTGTTTTTTATATTATTTTTATCCCCACTATCTTTTCAAGATATGGGGATATATGTTATAATAAAATCACTAATAACCACCGCACTATTTTTATTTAAAAAAGTGCGGGGCAAGGTGATTTTTTATGTTTGAAGATTTAGAACAAAACGACTCTTCTCAAGCCAATAAATTGAACAATAAATTAGTTCAACCAGAAAATGAAAATACCGGCGGTTTTTTGCGTTCAGAAGAGAAGAATAAATCCTATCAAGAAAAATTAAAAGATAGTCAATTTTCTGAAAACAAAAAAAATACTGAAGATATTTTTGAAGATACAGACGGAGATGCCTCTATCCAAAAAAATATTAAGCTTCCAGATGTTTTACCACCCAAAGAGGGCGTTTCCCCATCTCAACCATTAAAAGATTATCAAGAATTAATTGCCGAAGGAGATAGTATTCAAGGAAATAAAATAAAGCCCCATTATTTTATTTTGGGCTTAATTATAATTTTAATCCTTTTGGGCAGTTTTGGTGTTTGGGCTTATCAAAAGTTATTTACTGGTGAAAGAAATACAGGAAATATAGTTTTGAATACCGAGCCAGAAATTATAAATTTAGTAGAGCAAGAAGTAGAAAAAGAAATTGAAGAAGGGATTAGTATTAATGAGCCGGCGGTTTCTAATGATATTGATGGTGATGGTTTAAGCAATGAAGAAGAAGAAGCACTGGGTACTAATCCAAATGATGTAGATACTGATAGCGATGGATTGTCTGATAGAGAAGAGGTCAAAATATATCATACTGACCCATTAGAATGGGATACAGATGGAGATACATATTATGATGGGGAAGAGGTGGTAGCAGGTTATGATCCTTTGGGCCCGGGAAGATTATTTGACTTTAGTTTGATTACTGGTGAAAATTCTGTAGAAGAAAAAATTAAATCTTTAATTTATCCGGAAGTTAATATATTAGAATGGAATGATTTTAATAGTGAAGAATTTAAATTTTCTTTTAAATATCCTGACACATGGGAAATTCAAGAGGAAGATAATAAAATCACCATTAGTAAAAATGCTTCCACTTTTATAGAAATTGAATTAAGAGAAAATAAATTGGAATTAGATTTAGTGGATTGGATTATTACTCAAAATGATTATCCGGATTTTATCCAAGACCAAATCTATATTCATGAGAAACTTTCCCTTTTAATTAATAGTAATGATCCTGATTGGCTGGCTTCAAGTTCTATGTTTATTGGAGTTGATGACCGGGTTTATAGCTATAATCTCTTTTCTGATGATAACTCTGAGGAAAATTTTAATATATTCCAGGCCTTAATATTATCAACAAATTTTAACTAATATGGATGTGAAACAAAAAGACATTGCAACTGAAGATATTTTTAAAAAAACGAATTTAGAACCAGGAAATATTCCGGAAAATATTCAGGTTAATAATTTGGGTTCTTCACAGGTCCAAGTTGGCACACCTAATAATGATTTAGAAAATAGCGAAGTTGTTTTTAAAGAAGTCAATGAAAAAGCAGTTAATGAAAACAAAGAAGAAGGTCTTGAAATTAAAGATTCTAACATTCATAGTATGCCTGATAAATTTTTAAAACCAGAAAAAAAAGATAAAGAAAAAAATTGGTTTTTAATAATTGGCATTGCTTTAGTTTTTGTTATTATTTTAGCAGTAGCTGGCTTTGCTTTTTTTGCCCTAAGAGACAAAGGTAATCCAGATGAGATATTAAATATTGAAAATCAAAACCATCAAAATGTAAATACCAATACTAATTCATCTCATGAAGATGAGTCCGATTTAAATACAGCAATGGGCAGAGATGAAAAGCGATTAAATGATATTTTAGACATTAAGAACGCTTTAGCATTTTATTATGATGAAAATACAGAATATGCCATTAATTTATCATCTTTATTAGATAAGTATTTAATTGACCTTCCAAAAAATCCTCAACCAGGCGGAGAGGCCTATTATTACCAAAGACAAGAGAGTGGTCAAAATTATATATTAGTTTTTACTTTGGAATCTGGTGGTAGTTTTGGAAATCTGGTTTTAGGAGAGGGTAGGTATGAGTTAACACCAGTAGGCGGAATTCAAATTTATCAAGAAGAGGAAGAAGAAGATGATGAAAATAATAATTCAGCCAATAATGAAAATACAAATAATGTAAATGTAAATGTAAATGTTAATAATGTTAATACGGGTGAGGAGCTCATAATTCCACCCAGGGGGCCGGATAGTGATAATGATGGTTTAACTAATACAGAAGAAATTTTATTTGGGACAAAATTTGATTTACCAGACAGTGATTTTGATGGCTATGTTGATGGAGAAGAAATTCTTGCTCTTTATGATCCTAATACGGCCGATCAAAGATTAGTTAATAATATAGACGTAGTGCGAATTTATAATAATGATATTTATAGATATTCGGTTTTGTATCCAGCTAAATGGTTGGCCGAAGAAAAAACTTCAGAATTTGATGAAACAAATTTTTATGATGATCAAAATGGGGATTTTTTCAAAATCCAGATAGAAGAAAATCCTCAAGGTTTAACTTTGCAAAAATGGTATTTATATTTTTCTTCGGGATCCCAGACAGGAGATTTAGAATATTTTCAAAATCCTAATGTTTCTGGATTGAAAACTAAAGATGGATTTAATATTTATATTGCCAATGAGGATAAAATATATATAATTTCTTACATTTTAGTTGATATAGAGGAATTGAATTATTTTAGAACTTTTGAAATGTTGTCTCAAAGTTTTAGATTTATAAACCAGCAAGTAGCAGAAGAGAATTTAGGGGACGAGGGGGGCGGAGGAGATAATGAAACATAATATGAAAGATAATTTAAATTTATTGGCCAATAAAAGCGTTAGTTCAGATTTTAATAAAATTAAAAAATGGTTTGAAAAAAAAATTAGTGCTCTGGAAAAGTTAGAAAAAATCAAAGCAGAGCAGATATCTATAGTTATTACAGACGACAAAAATATAAAATATTTAAATCAGAAATATCGTCAACAAAATAAAATTACAGATGTTTTAAGTTTTGCCCAATGTGATATTAAAGAGGATTTTAAAACAGCAGAGGATAATTTTTTAGGAGAGATATTTATAAATTTTAGGCAAGCTCAAAGACAATCCAATAATATTCAAGAAGAATTAATAAAATTATTAGTACACGGTTATTTACATACTAGAGGATATTTACATGATACAAAAAAACAAAGAGAAGCTATGGATTTAAGGGCTGAAAAAATTATTTTAAATTTATGAGTTTTTTCAATATCAAAAAATTTATGAAAAGCATAAAATTTGCTTTTCAAGGATTGAAATCGGTTTGTAAAACAGAACAGAATTTTAGATTTCAGATAGCAATTTCTATTATAGTGATAATTTTGATGTTTGCTTTTCAAGTTAGTAAAAAAGAATCCGTAGTTTTAATTTTAATGATTGCTTTTGTATTGGTGATGGAGTTGATTAATTCTGTTTTTGAAAAAATGGCAGACATGATGCAACCCCGTGTTCATGTTTATGCAGAATTAATAAAAAATATTATGTCTGGGGTGGTTCTTATTTCAGCAGTAGCTTCTTTGATTGTTGGTTTAATAATTTTTGTTCCCTACTTTTACAATCTTTTTCAAATTTAACAATTAATTTTATTTAATATATAATTAATATAATAAATAAACATTATTTAAAAATATGAGTCGAACTAATATTATAACAGGTTTAGATGTGGGTTCTAATAAAATTAGGGTTGTTGTTGGCCAATATAGCAGAGAGCAGGATGCCCTGCAAATAATTGGTGCCACTGAAAGCGATTCACATGGCATTATTAACGGTAATGTGGTGAGCATAGAAGATGTGGTGAGTTCCATATCTACTGCTTTAGAAAAAATAGAAAAAATTATAGGCATGCCCATTAATAAGGCCGGTGTGGGAATATCGGGTTCAAAAATAAAATCTATTATCAGTCAGGGAGTGGTAGCTGTAGCCAAGGCCGACGGAGAAGTTAAAGATGAGGATGTAACTAGAGTAATCGAGGCCGCTGAGGCAGTATCTACTCCGCCAAATTATGAGATTCTACACACAGCCCCCAGAAATTATAAGGTTGATAATCAGGAAGATATTAAAGACCCCATAGGAATGAATGGAGTAAGATTAGAAGTCAATGTTCAAATTATAATGGTTTTGAGTTCTCAAATAAAGACAATTACTAAATGTATTTACAGAACGGGCGTGGAAGTAAAAGATCTCGTTTTTTCAATTTTAGCGGACGCAGAGTCGGTTTTAAATAAAGAACAAAAAGAATTGGGATGTGTGCTTGTTAATATCGGAGCATCTACTACCGACATAGCCGTTTATGAAGAAGGAGATTTAATGCACGCAGCCGTTTTACCAATTGGCAGCTCACACATTACTAATGATTTAGCTATTGGCCTGAGAACATCTATAAAAGTGGCTGAACAGGTCAAAATAGAACACGCAACTTGCATACCTGAAATGATTAGAAAAAGAGAAGAGATTAATTTAAATACTATAGATCCAATGGAAGAAAGAAAAGTCCTTGTTTCTAAATTAGAAATTGCTAAAATAACCCAGGCCCGAGTTGAAGAAATATTTGAATTAGTAGCTGAAGAATTAAAAGCCATTGATAGATTTGGAATGTTGCCGGCCGGAGTTATTTTAACTGGTGGGGGCTCTAAATTAACTGGTTTAGTTGAACATGTTAAAAATCAATTAGAATTGCCTGTTTTTTTAGCCAAACCAATTAAAATAAATTCCATTGTAGAAAAAGTTTATGATTTGTCTTATAGTAATGCCTTGGGTTTGGTTTTATGGCAATATCATAAACAAGGCAGAGGAACATGGGGATCAGAGAGGGGTATAATTTCTACAGTTACTGACTTGCTAAAATCATTTATTCCCAATAGACATTAATTTAAAAATTATAAAATAATTTTGTTTTTAATAAATTAAATAATCAAATAAAATGGTTAAGAAAAATAGAGAAATAAAGCCAGACATTGAAACCTTTGCCAAAATTAAAGTAGTTGGAATTGGCGGTTCAGGCGGATCAGCCATTAATAGAATGGTTTCAAATAAAATAAGGGGAGTTGATTTTATTGCAATTAATACCGATGCTCAGGCCCTAAATACTTCTAAGGCTAAAGAAAATGTCCAGATTGGATTAGAAACTACTAAGGGTTTAGGGGCTGGTATGGATCCAGATATCGGTGCTAGATCGGCTGAAGAAAATATAGAAAACATTGAAAAAGCCTTAGATGGTTCGGATATGGTTTTTATTACTTGCGGCTTGGGCGGTGGTACTGGAACTGGCGCGGCTCCTATTATTGCTGATATTGCTAAAAATCAAGATGCCTTAACAGTGGCAGTAGTAACTAGACCATTTAGTTTTGAAGGAGCTCAAAGAAAAAGCATTGCGGAAAGAGGATTAGAAGAATTAGAAAATAGAGTAGATACCATAATTACTATTCCCAACGACAGAATTTTAAATATTATAGATAGAAAAACTTCGCTTTTAGATGCATTTAAAACAGTAGATGATGTTTTATATCAAGGCATTCAAGGAATATCAGAGATAATAACCGTTCCAGGTTTAGTTAATGTTGATTTTGCAGATGTGAAGGCCATTATGGCCGATGCCGGTTCGGCCTTAATGGGCATTGGAAAAGCTACTGGTGAAGATAGGGCTAAAAGAGCAGCCAAGGAAGCAGTTGATAGTCCGCTTTTGGATGTTTC
Source organism: uncultured Gammaproteobacteria bacterium (assembly GCA_964639335.1). GTDB lineage: Bacteria > Patescibacteriota > Patescibacteriia > UBA1558 > S5-K13 > JAIOTH01. Next base: position 14,544 of record CAZXCJ010000017.1, read on the forward strand.
TATTGCTGGAGCCAAGGGAATATTATTTACAGTTACTGGTGGTAATGATTTAACTATGCACGAGGTTAATGAGATAGCAGAAATAATTACTGCTTCTGCTGATGGTAATGCTAAAATTATTTTTGGAACAGTGATTGATGAAAGTTTGAAAGGAGAAATTAAGGTTATGGTTATTGCCACTGGATTTGAGAGCTTTGACCTCTCTTCCAAGGAGATTAGAAAGCCCAGCGCCATTCCTTATAGTCCCAATTCTTATATAAATAAAACAAGAGTAGGGGGTAAAAACGATGAAGACGTGTTAAATAATGACATAGAAGATGAAGAAGAAATTGAAGACATTGAAGACGATTCTGATAAAGTTCAAAATGATTTAGACATCCCAGCATTTATTAGAAGAAAAATGAAATAATTAAATAAGTAAAAAGTTACAAGTTGAAAGTTACAAGTTTTTAAAATTAAAATGTACTTGTAACTTGAAACTTTTACCTTTCAACTAACTTATGAAATGTCCTATTTGCGGCAATGAAAATACCAAAGTTTTAGATTCTAGAGTGGCTAGCGATGGTATCACTGTTAGAAGAAGAAGAGAGTGCACTAAGAAGAGGTGCGGTTTTCGTTTTTCTACCATAGAAGAAATAGAGATTTTAGATTTTATTATTATTAAAAGAGGCGGTAAAAGAGAGGTTTATAATAAAGAAAAATTAAAAGAAGGAATTAAAAAGGCCTTAGAAAAGAGACCCTATTCAGAAGAAGATTTTGCTCAATTAATCAGAGATATAGAAATGGATATTCAAAAAATTAGAAAAAATGAAGTAGAATCTTCTATAGTAGGGGATATAGTAATAGAACATTTGAAAAAATTTGATAAAATTGCTTATATCCGCTATGCCTCAGTTTATAGATCATTTGAAGATGTTCAGACCTTTGAAAAAGAATTAAAGATATTAAAAAAGGGTAAATAAATCCCCACACCTATAAATTGAAAAATTATATTATATGGGGGAAATATATTTAAAATTTAAATGTCAAATTTAATTTATTAAACCTAATTTAAAAATAATTAGGTGTGGGGATAAATTATGGTGGAAAATATAGTTAAAAATGATTTAAAAACAGTGGTTAAAAAAAATAATCCTCCAGGGCTTAAAAAACTTTTAGAAGAAAATTTGGTTTTAAGCAGGGCTATTTATGAAAGCTCTAAAAAAACCGAAAAATATATTCATTTTGTAAAAATACTCAATATTATTAAATTTATTTTAATATTTTTACCTATTGTTTTAGGAATATTATATTTAATACCATTTTTGGGTCAGTTCATAGGAATGTATAAAGATCTTTTTAATGATATTTCTGAAACATCTGGGATTTTAGAAAATATTAAAGAAGTGCAAAATTTAACTAATTAAAATTTTTAAACTAAAAAACCCACTATAAGAAGTGAGTTTTTTGTATTTTTAAATAATAATCTCGGTTATTGGTGGTTAGTTAAGGAGAATTAATCAGCTATACTACAATTTCTCAATATTACATTGCCAATCAATTCACCTGATAATTTACCAATTAAAGTAATATTTTGACCTTTAGAAAGATCAACTAACTTATTTTCATCATCTCTTGGAAACATACATTGAACACCGAATAATCTAGTTTCTAACCCCCTTAAAGAAACATATGGAGTGTCTAAAATATCTTTTCCAATGTCATCGATAATACCAGTTACCTTAAGGTTTTTATTTTCATATTTAGCATCAGCAGCCACTTTATTATCATCATAAGCTTTACTTAATTCAACTGCTGTAACTTCTATGAGTTCAATTTTTTGTGAAGCTTCTTGATTATTAATTTTTTTATCACTTACAGAATTTTGATTACTGTTACTTTCTCCTATTGAACTAATAATAATGACAAATAAAATTAATACTAAAATAGAAGTAATAATTTTATGTTTCATGAACCAATTTCTTAAATCAGCTCCACAATGTTTGCATTTTTTTGCTTTGTCCTGAATTTCTTCAGAACATTTTGGGCATTTTTTCATAGTTTTTTATTTAATAATAATTTATAGGTTAAATTTATTCTATACTGACCTCCCATCCACCGTCTGCATTTATATTTAATAAGTAAACACCAGTTTCTGGAATATTTACTGCTGTTGACCCTTCAAATATACCAATTTCATTTACTAAATAATCTTCAACACTACCTTCGCTGTTTAAAAGTTCAATAATAAAGTTTGAACTTCCGTTATGTGTCATATTAAAAATCGCTAAACCCTTATTAACGCTAAATGTTTTCACATCTCTCCCTTGCCCATTTATTGTTAGGGGAGTATGTGTTCCTGCTAAATTTCTTGGCTGTTCTATATTTATCTCCCAATTACTGTCAGCTGTAACATTTAAAAGATAGTTTCCCTTGATCTCAATCTCTACAGCTGCTTTTCCTTCAAATACACCAATTTCGTTCGCAATATAATCTACAGTCTCACCATCACTGTCTAAAATATAAACTATGAAATTTGAATTTCCACTGTGTGTCATATTAAAGATAGATAATCCTTTTTCTAAGATAAACATATTAGTTGCTTTTACACTAGAACCAGTTAAAATAATGTCTTCTATTACTTGCTGTTCCCCGCCTTGCTTATCTTCTTGTTCTTTATGATCATTTAAGTCTCCAGTAGGTATTTTGTTTAAATCTTCGTCTGTAATACCTAATGCTAAACTTTCAAATAAAGTCATTAAATTAGCCCAAGTAACTTCCCATCTTTTACTATTAAAGTCTATATACCATATTCTACCACCTTGTTCTACCTGCAATAATAGTTTTCCCTTAAGACGGTTACCTATAGATGATGTCCAATTGTCATTATGAAGAGGAATTTTATCCAAATCATTATTACTTATTCCAAGAGCAAAGTTTTCAAATAAGGGTAATGCGTTAGCAAAAGTTACTTCATATCTTTTACTATCTTCTGGGTTTACATACCATATTCTACCACCTTGTTCTACTTGTAATAATAACTTGCCTTTTAATCTATTTGCTAAACTTTGAGCATTAGCAGAGTTAGTTGGTAATAATCCTAAAATAAGGATTATGCTTAATAAACTTATAAATACTTTTTTCATAGTTTTTTATTATTTATTAAACTTGATTATTATTTTCAATAAATATCTTTTTTTCAATCTTTTTCTTCTTTGTAATATTCAATGGCATTTTTGGTTTTATAGAATCAATTTTAGTTGTAATAATTTTATTTATTGAATCCAGAATATCATCATCACTAAATAACAACCCAGTATTCTTTTTTAATGTCCTTTTAAGAAATCTTACTACCTCTATTGAATAAAGATTTTTACTTAGATTAGTAGGCTCAAGAGCGCTAAATCTTTTCCAAAATTTATCAAGTTCATCTTTAATAACTGCTTTTTTTGTAAGATAGACCAAAAATTCAACAGACTTCCTTAGTTCTTTTGAGTCTGTTAAATTAAAATTAAAAATTCTTTTGCTATCTATTGGTTTAGCAAAGATGACTTTATGTAACTGAATTTGTCTTCCATTTGTAAGTAAGACCCAATCAACACCTTCATTAGCGGCATAATTAAGGGCCTGTCTTAAATGATTCTCTGTTAAATCTATTTGTATTGCTTTTACCTCCACAATGAAATGTTTCTTTTTGGCTAGCTGGATTACATAATCTGCATATTCTCCCTTTATTCTATATTCGGTTCTTATTTCTTCTAACTCTACATACCCCAAAACATCAATGAGAAAACTATTTACCATTAAACGTGTTGCTGATTCGTCTAATTCTGCGTACTGTTCCTTTAAATATCTTTTTTTGTAATCATTTAATGATTTATATAATTTACTTTTCTCTTTTTCTAAAGACATATTTTTTTTAATTATTAATTAAATAAAAACTATTGATTATCGGAAAAATAAAAACTCCCCGCCATCGCGACGAACCGAGGTCCGCCCATACCGGTTTCCCAATATGACTCGCTAGAGTGACTCTGACGAAGAGTATCTTATTCTCTAGCGAGATTTAATAACCATGCCTTATAACACCACAGGGGTTAGGTCAATTCAATTGTTATTTTAATACTAACTCAAAAAACCATAAAAGTAAAATAAAAGTATATGTCCTCTTCTCCTGATTAAGAGAATGAAAGACAGGGGATGAGGTAAGGGGCTTTGTTTACTAAAAGCTTAATTTATGCGAAAATATATATAAGAGAATTTTAAATTTTAAATGATAGGTGGGTTATAGATCAATTATCAATTTTGAATTTTAATTTCACCCTGTTAAATAATATTATGAAATAATAATTTAACAAGGTTAACTTTCAATTTTTTAATTATCAATTCTGAACGCATCGGATGCTTATTCAAATATTAAACATTTTTTAAATTTAGATATGAAAGTTAAAAATTTTTGGGTCATGGTATTTAAAATTATTTTTATAGATATAATCTGGGAAGTTTTTTATTTCCCTTTTTGGTGGTATTCGCTTGGATTTTATAGAGTTATTGTTTCCCTTATTAAAAAAACAAAAAAGGAATGGTATAATTTGGGAATAGGCATACATTTCAAATTTTTATTCAAACCAATGTATGCTCAAAGAGATTTTTCCGGAAGGGTTATCAGTTTTTTTGCTCGAATAATACAATTAATTTTTAAATTGATTGTATTTTTATTAATATCTTTAATATTTTTAATTTTTATAATATTGTGGATTCTTTTGCCGGCTTTTATTATTTGGCAAATATATATAAACTATCCCGTATAGCCCTGCGAACGAGGCAGGCGGGATCCCGCAACAATTATAATTATATATAGAGGCGGGATAATCTTATCATAAATGTTTAGTGAACAAGGAGTAAAAATTATTAGGTGTGATAAATGTGAGGGTCAAGACGATTGTCCGTATTGTTTGGGTCATCAAAATTATATTTTTTTAGGGAAATATCTTATTTATTGGAATAAGGAATATAATGATTTAAGTGTAGGCATAGATAGGACAAATAAATTTATCAAAATATTTATCAATGTAATCTTATTTTTGATTGTTATTGTTGGTCTTGCTTCTTTGGGTTATCATATTTATTTATTAGTAATTAATTCAGCGGATTTATTGTTTTTAGACAACTGGCAAGGAAAATATTTGTTTATTTTTTGGTTAAGTTTAGTTTTTAATATGTTTTTGTTTTATAGAATTCAAAGAAGCTCCAGCCATTTGGAAAAAGTGGTTGGCTCTCATGATTTAGTTTCATCCGAAGATGTCATCAGTTTTAAAAAAATTAAAGAAAAAAATATATATGATGCTTTGTCTAAAACTTCTCGGAAGATTATCATTAATTCCTGGTTTATTGCTAAAAAGAACAGACATATTTTAATTAGTCCTTTGGATTTACTTTTGGCTGTTTTAGATAATTCAGAAATAATTTTAATTTTAAATCGCTTGGGCATAGATAAAAAAGTTTTTCAAGAAAAGATAAAAAAACTAATGAAAACTACACGCTTGAGTTATGATAATTTAGACAACCTAGAAGTAACCATGTTTAATAGTTATTGGTTTGCCAATCAATCCAGGTCAAAATATATTAGGGTGAGTGATATTTTGAAAGCCCTAGTTTGTACTAATGAATATGTGATAGATTTATTTTTAGATTCCGGAGTAGATTATGAACAAGTAATGAATGTTTTAATGTGGATTAAATTAGGGGATGAATTAAGGGAGAGATATAAAAGATATAAATCCCGTTCCTTGTTTAGGCCCAAGGGAAATATGAATAGAGCCATGACTGCCATTGCTACTCCATTCTTAGATCATTTTAGTCGAGATTTAACTTCTTTGGCTAAGCGTGGATATTTAGAATTAAGTGTGGCCAGAGAGGATGAGATTGAAGAAATATATAGAATTGTACAAACCGGTACCAGCAGTTTTGTTTTAGTTGGTTTACCCGGTGTGGGCAAGGATAATATAGTTGATGGTTTGGCTAATAGAATGGCAGCCGAAGAAGTCCCGGATAATTTGAGAGACAAACGTTTGGTTTCTTTATCTCTTTCTAGATTGGTTTCCGAATCCTCGGCCTCAGGTAAAGTAGAAAAGAATTTAATTAGAATTGCCAATGAAATTGTTCGAGCCGGCAATATCATATTAGTTATAGAAGATATTCATAATATAGTAGGCGTAACTTCTTTGGGCACAGAAAATGTGGATTTATCAGAAGTTTTGGCGGATTTAATTAACAAATATAATATAACGGTGATTGGCACTACCAATCCTAGAGATTACACTAAGTATTTAGAAAATAATGCCCTAGCTAGTAATTTATTAAAAATAGAAGCAGCCGAGCCAGATTTCAATCAAACTGTTCAGATATTGGAAGCCAAAACTTTTGCCGTGGAATATAAATATAAAGTTTATTTTTCATATCAGGCCTTGGAAAAAATTGTGAAGTTAACTAGTAATTATATTCATGATAAATATCAGCCCCTCAAATCTATTAAAATTTTAGAAGAAGTGGCGGTAATGGTTAAGGAAAAGAAGGGTCCAAATCATTTAGTTACAAAAGAAGATGTAGCTAAAATTATTTCCGACAAAATTCACATGCCTTTAACGGAGATTAAGGCCTCAGAATCGGAAAAATTAATGCACTTGGAAGAACTCATCCATCAAAGGATTGTGGGACAAAATGAGGCGGTAGATATGGTTGCCTCAGCGCTAAGAAGGGCTAGAACTGAGTTAAGGGATCAGGATAAGCCTATAACTAATTTATTATTTTTAGGGCCTACTGGTGTGGGTAAAACAGAGTTGGCCAAAACAGTGGCAGAAATATTTTTTAATAGTGAAGACAATATGGTTAGATTAGATATGTCTGAATATCAGCAAAAAACCAGCTTATCCCGTTTAATAGGCATAGAGGGAAGTAGTGAGGGTGGTGTTTTAACCGAAGCAATTAGAAAGAGGCCATTTTCTTTATTGCTTTTAGATGAAATAGAAAAGGCTCATCCAGATATATTAAATGTTTTTTTACAGGTTATGGATGACGGAAGATTAACTGATTCCAGTGGTTGGACTGTTGATTTTTCTAATTGTATTATTATAGCCACTTCTAATGCCGCCGCTTTTTATTTACAGGATAAAATAAGAGCAGGAATTAGTTTGGAAAAAATCAAAGAGGATTTATTGCAAACAGAATTAAGAGCCAATTTTAGACCAGAATTTTTGAATCGTTTTAACGGTATTGTTCTATTCAAGCCATTAACCCCCAAGGAAATAGAAAAGATTACTTCATTAATGCTTAAAAAGGTAGCTAAGAGATTGGATAAAAAGGGTATTAATTTTCAGGCCTCTACTTCAGCTATTAAAGAATTAGCCAGCATTGGCTTTTCTAAAGAATTTGGAGCTCGACCGTTAGCCAGGACCATTCAGCAAAGAGTTGATGATGCCTTGGCAGATTTTTTATTAACTGGTAAGATTGGGCGCAGAGATAAAGTGGTTTTGGAAAAAGGAGGAGAAATTCACATTGAAAAAGCAAGACAGCTGTAAGCAGTAAGAAGTAAGGAGTAAGGACTAAGTATTATGTATAAAGTATTATGTATAAAGTATTAAGAAGTACGAATTATGAAGTATGGATTACGAGTTACTAATTACTAATTATTAATTACTAATTACCAAATATGTTTAAAGAAAAAGATAATAAAATGGAACCCGTTAGATGATTAATTTAACGGGGTAATATAATATTAATAAATCAATTGAATTATTATGAATAATAGATCAAAAAAAGATTTATCTAACGGGTTGAATAAAATTATATCACTGGCTAAGCGGAGAGGTTTTGTTTTTCCATCTTCCGAAATTTATGGAGGATTTGCCGCGGTTTATGATTATGGTCCTTATGGCGTAGAATTGGCTAATAATATTAAAGAGGTCTGGTGGAAATGCATGGTAAGAGACAGAGAAGATATTATTGGTTTAGATTCTGCAATTTTTATGAGTCCTAAGATTTGGGAGGCCAGTGGTCATGTGCAAGGTTTTTTCGATCCCTTGGCCGAATGTAAGAAATGTCATGCTCGAATTAGAGTAGATGCTCTTTTAGAAGATGTTGGAATCAGAGCAGATGAAAAAATGAGCGAAGAAGAGATCAATAAACTTTTTAAAAAAAATAAAGATAAGCTTAAGTGTCCGAAATGTGGGCAGAAAGATTTCACCGAAGCTAAAAGTTTTAATTTATTAGTTAAATCTAATCTTGGTGATTTTACTGGTGAGTCGGATAAAAAACCTGTTTATTTAAGAGGAGAAACTTGTCAGGGAATTTATGTAAATTTCAAAAATGTTTTGGATTCTACTAGAATGAAAATTCCCTTTGGCATTGCTCAAATTGGCAAGGCCTTTAGAAATGAAATAACAGCTCGGCAATTTATTTTTAGAACCCGAGAGTTTGAACAAATGGAAATGCAATATTTTGTTCATCCGCAAAAGGAAATGGTGGAATATAAAAAATTAAAAGAAGATAGATGGAATTTTTATCTTAGTTTAGGAATAGATAAGAAAAATTTAAAATGGCATCAGCATGAAAATTTAGCTTTTTATGCTCAAGAGGCCTATGATATTGAATATAATTATCCTTTCGGTTGGAAAGAATTAGAGGGTATTCATGCTCGCGGTGATTATGATTTAAGCCAGCACTCTAAACATTCACAAGAAAAATTAGAGTATTTGGACCCATATACTAATGAAAAATATATTCCTCACATTATTGAATCTTCCGGAGGAATTGGCAGAACATTTTTAGCATTATTATTAGGGGCTTATACTGAAGAGAAGGTTAATGGAGGCGAAAGAATAGTTTTAAAATTTAAACCAGAACTTGCCCCAATCAAAATAGCAGTATTTCC
>CAZXCJ010000018.1:0-23246 GCA_964639335.1 uncultured Gammaproteobacteria bacterium
ATATTATTAAAATAAATACCGAGACTAAAGAATATGTAGAGAGAGTATAGAAAATTAGAAAATCGTTTACCCTGAACCAGTTATCGGTTCAGGGTAAAGTAGAAATTCGAGAATAGTAATAGAAAATCGAAAAAAATAAAATTAGATTAAAAACAAAGGGCCAAATAATAGCTCTTTTTATTATTAAAAATAGTATTAAGAAATAAGAATTAAGTATTAAGGATAAAAATATGTTTAAAAACAATCCAATAAAAAACTTTAGAGATTTAAAAGTTTGGCAAAAATCTCATCAATTAGCTTTAGAAATATATAAAATAACAAAACTATTCCCAAAAGAAGAAATTTTTGGATTAACAAGTCAAATGCGAAGATGTTCTGTATCTGTTACATCAAACATTGCTGAGGGTTTTAATCGCAAATCCTACAAAGAAAAAAATAATTTTTACCATATTAGTTTAGGATCAGTTTCTGAACTACAAAGTCAAATTCTAATCTGCCAAGATATTAATTATTTAAGTCAAGATAAATCTAAAAAACTTCTTGAGAAATCAATTGAAATTCATAAAATGCTCAACAGCCTTATTAAAACCTCAAAATCCCACTATTCCTAATCCTTACTCCTTAATACTTTCTCCTTAATTCTTAATTTAATAACTAAAAATAAAAAGGATCATTCTCTGACCCTTTAAAAATAATGGATTATTAAACCTTACTTAAATCTAACCTCCCCAGCTTCTTCAATTATTTCTCTCCATATAAATTGCTCTAAATTTGTATCTCCATAAACAATGGGAAAATAACTCTTTTGCCCATTTTTTTTGAATATATTAGCCAAATGCATGCCTATCAATCCTGAATCTTTTGAGGGTAGCTTTAATTTTTCATTTAATAAAAATTGTAAATATAAGCTGACTGTTTCTGCTTTAGTTGAATTTTCAATAATGTTATTTATTAAATCTGGTGAAAAATTTTGTGATAAATATTTTTTAAATCCAGAAAGCAAATCCTGATTATCTAAAAAAAACAAATTCAAAAGCTTATTCTGACAAATAAAAATTAATACAGTTATTGCCTCTCCCTTTTTACTGGTTTTAAATTTTTTGGACAATTTATCTACATCTTTGTTGTATTTTTCAAATTCTTCTTTTAAAAAATCTATCCTGCTTAAATCTGCCTCAAATTTTTGATAATCTTTTAAGAGTTTTTCAATGGCTGGAGTTTGTTTTTCTTTAACTTTAATATCTTCTTCTGTTTTTAATGGCTTAAAAACTTTTTTAGTTGGTTTTTTTTCTTTTTCAAATAATTTAATTGCTTTGTCGGGCAAACTATTTCCCCTAATTTTTGGTTGTGTAGATGGTCCAAATCTTAAAAAATTATATGTTTCTAAAATTTTAACTAATATATTTCTATCCTGCTTATTTAATTTTTTTACATTATCATTAGTATTTAAATAATTCACTAAATTGATATTTCCTCCACCCTTCTCAATATCAATAAATTCATTATAATCCACCAACCAACTTTTTATGGTTGGAGTTTCCTCTTTATCTCCTATAATCAATGTATTCTCGCCCAAATGCTCTAAATTATTCTTAAGAGAATCCAATAAAGCTCTTCTTAATTCTATTATATTAGAAATATTCAAATAAAATAAAGTATTAATTTTATAGATAAAATTAATCTCTAAATTTACACCAAGTAATAATTTATTTTCAAATAATTTTTTTATGTCTGACTTATTTAAAAATCCAAAATATACCCAAGCCAATTTATCTAAAATTGGTTGATATTTCTTAAATATATATAAATTTGAATCCTTTGTATTGACGGCTGATATTAACTTATTCAAAAATAACCAAAGCTCCCCAGCCTCTCCAATATAATGATCTTTACAATATTCATTTGTTAATTGATTAATTTCTTCAAAAATAACCTCATTCTCTAAATCTGATATAGAAATTTTTTTTATTTTTTCTAATTTATAATCAATCATATAAATAAAACAAATTATTTTTTATTCTTACTCTTGGTAGTAGAAGGGGTTTCTTTTGACACTTCGCTAAAAGATTTTTTCGGATTTTTAGTAAGTTTCTTTAAATGAGTATTTATTCGTACAAGCAGGCTTTTAGTTGACGATGAATCAAACACGCTCCCAAAATCTCTATCCCCTGTTCCTTTTTCTCCAGATTTGGCTTCTTTAATATCTTTAATAAAATTATTCAATTTTAAGCTCTCTTTTGGATCAACCTTAGCAGATGACATTTCCCCTAAAGCAGCCTGTACTGCTATTAGTATACTGCCAATATTGGTCAATTCAGAAACAATAGCAGCGGTATCCAATTTACCAGAATTAATTTCTGCTGTTTTTTCTTCAACTTCCTCTTGCGCGGCATTAACTATCTCTTCTGGCTTTTCATTTTGAGTTGCTTTTTTAATTTTTGTTTTCCTAGCTTCTTTATCTTCTGTTTCTCTCCCAAAAGTTTCTTCTTTTGAGCTTACTACTTTAACAACTTTCTCCAATGCTATTTTCGCCTCAGGGCTAGCATTGCCGACAAGTTTATTAAAATTTTCATAATCTTTAACAACTTGAGAAACTGCTTTAGCATAATCCTTCTTAGCTTTTTTAATCGCATCTTTAAGAGGATTGATTGTATCTCTATCAATAACATTATTATTATCTAAAAATTTATTGCCTTTCTTTGTTTGGTTTCGGGCTTCAGTAATATCTCCATTTTCTTCAGCTTTTTTAGCTTTTTCAAAATGTTTCTTAGCATTATCTGTATTTTCTCTCTTTTCATTTTTAGCTTCTTCAATCTCATCTCCGTTTGTTTGTTTGACGACACTATCATAATTTTCCTTTAATGTTATCTTCTTATCATCACTTTCCAATAATCTACTAATAGCACCATCTATTTTTTTATCCTTAAGCCCTTTTATAGCAGAATTTATAACTTTTTTTACTTTTCCTATTTTAGATCCTAATTCATCAACTATTGGCAAGTTTGCAATTTTTTCTACTTCACCCCCAAGACCACCTCCCATTTTCCCTAAGAGTTTAGCAAAATTTTTAAGACCTGTTTTGGCTTTACTACCACCGGCCCTAATCATAGCACTAGCTTCACTCACTTTTTCAACTATTTCATCTTCCTTTTCCTCTGGTCTAGTCTTAATATGTTTATTTGCTAAAACCTTTCTGGTCTCACCTTGGGCTCTATAAATACCCTTATCAACTCCTACCATTTCAGCAACTGCTTCTTGTTTCATTTGTTTGTCTGTCAAATTAGGATATCTGGATTTCAAATCTTCAGTAATTACTGTTTGCTGTTCTTTACCCATTGAATCCCAAATATCATTAAGGCCTTCATCAGATAAATTTTGAGTTCTAGCATGGGCCATTTCATGCCTTGCTTGAACCATTCTGCCACTCATACTAGCATTATTGTGTATTCTTAATGTTTCAGAATTTTCCAATCCTTTTTTCAAACCTACAACTTTTTCTTCAGCATTACCATCTCCGCTATCTTGTAATTGCTTTTTGTATATCTCAATAATTGCATCAATCGCTTTTTGTTTATTCTCACCATCAAAATAAACCGCATCCTGATTAGTGGTAACTCCTAATACTTTTTGTATATTCGAATCATTGAAATTAAGCCCCACACCGGCTTGTTCTGCTCCTTCTTCCTTCTTTGAAGCTGTTTGAACACCCCTAACCTCATTTAACTCTTTTTGATTTAAAGCATTTTCATGACGTTGATAATCTAGTCCATTTTCGTATTTATCTTGATTATCTAAATATTCTTCGCTCTCATAAAAATCTTCATCGGCATCTTTATATCTCTTAACCATTGGATTAGTTCTACTGTGTTTTTCTTCATCAAAATGTTCAGCCACTCTTGGTGCTGATGGCCTTAAACCTTCTTCAGATTCTGGTTCTGACCCTTCTAATGGTGAAGTACCGCCTCCCCCACTAATTCCCAACGCCCTTATTAAATCCTCTCTTGTTTTAATATTACCACTAAAATTGCCCTCTTTATTAATTTGGATATCTTCTGTTAGCGCTTCTCTTACTCCTTCTTTCCTTAAATCAGCTAAACTAACTTCAATCCCACTACTACCTATTTTATATCTTATTACATTTTTTAGAATATTTTCCATATCTTTAATTTCTCCTTGATCATTAAGATATTCTTCAGGTATTCCTCCCCTTTTCTTCCAATTATCTGGAATTTTTATGCTGTTAGCCAAATCATTAAAAGCAACATTTCTTAACTCAATGGTATTAATTTTTAAAGAACCATCTTCCTCAAAATAAACTTTTTCAGGACTACCCCCTATATCTAGACTATCATTTCTATCATTGGTATGTTCTGTAGTTAATTTTTTATTAGCACCTTCAAAGGTTGATTTATAGATTGCTTCTTCGGCATACCCCCTTTGACTGCTCACTATCCTACCAATCCTCTTAGGATCATCGCTGTCTGAAACACTACCATAAGCATTTAATCCTTGCATTTGTTGTCCTACTTGAGCCCTCTTGGTTAATTTACTCATTTCAGTTACTGCTATATTTGGACCCTCGTAAGCTGGGGCAGTATACATTTCCCCTGTTTCCGGATTTATTAAATCCTTAGGATTTACATCTCCTGGCTTAAATAGTTTATCTAGGGTGACTTCATGATCTTCAATATTAGTATATCTTTTCATTTTTATCCTTGAATCATATATTCCATGACCTATGTCTTGTGCATGACCAGTTTTCTTCCCATCTTCATCAAGATTAATAATAGTCGCTAGACCCGTAGCATCAGACCCGTGTGTTGCTATAAGCATCTTATGTACTATTACATAATTATTAAGATCCTTTATCTTCTCACCAGCAATTGTATCGTTTATTATCAGATTACTAAATTTTTTAAAAATTTCTTCATTAGAACAAGCATCGTCAATATATCCTCTTGAACCAGCATTTATTTCTAATCCTCTTGCAACCGCCATATCATAAGAACTCAATTTCTTCTTTCTTAATAATTTAGCCCTTAAATCACCTAATCCGTCCTTAGTCATAAATTTAAGCTCTTGGGCCATTTTTGAAGCTTCAGCAAAATCTAAATTTTCCTTATGCGGTATTGGTGGTTCTCCAAAAGCCTTTTCAAAAAGCTCTCTAGCAGAAGCAGATGCTCCGTCTTTTGCTCTACTATATAAATTTTCTCTTCTAGCATTCCAGCCCCTAATCAGAGCAGCTGGATTTAATATAGGAGGTGCTTTCCCTTCTTTTATACTTTCATTCAATTTTCTAGCTCCATACTTAGCTAAACCCTTAACTCCAGCCCATGCCCCAACAGCAGGTAGTGCTGCAACCTTGCCAGCTCCTTTTAATACAGATTTACCCCACTTACCCAAATTCTGTTGCATTTGTCCGGCAAACTTAGAGCCAATCACACCCATTTCTTGAGTAATCTTTATAGCGGCTATTAAAAGCCCGATGACTACTATAAAATCAATCATGTAATTAGTGTTGGATATACCGGCTAGTTGAGATTCAACTTCTGTTGTGCCACTAGTGCTTAAACTAGTTTTACCCATACCAATATTTTCTTTTTCCATGCTCGCAACAAATGATGTTCCACTACTTTGAATAGTAAAAAAACTTAACCATAAGAAAAAAGCTAAAACAGGACCAGCTATCAAATTTTTACCAAATAATTGCCACCATTTTTTAGCATATTCTGCGCCCACTGGTGAGGCCTGAAAAAAATAAGCAAAAGGCGATAAAATAGTTAAAACCCAAAAAGATATCATTCTGCCCAATAAAATTATAATCATAATTAACAAAACCATGGCCAAAATTATCAAAAACAAAAGAGCTAAAGCATAAACAGCTGTAACATTCCAAATTGTAATTTTTTCTTGTCCTTTTATGTTCTCACCACCGACTGCACCCTCTTTAGCTGCGCTCATAAAAGCATCTAAATGCAAACCCTTAATAATATTACCTACAGCAGCTTCTTTAAAAGAGCCCACAAAAGTAAGCATTGCTACTTGAGATAGAGTTATTAAGGCCCCAGTAATATATTTGGAAAAATTAATTACGATGGCCACAATTACTAATTTGGCCAGCCATTTTTTATAAGAATACGATTCTATTTTCAAAATAGTACCAATAGCTATAACCAATAAAATAACAATAAAAAACATATTACATAAATCTCTGGCCAAAATCCAGCCAGTTTCAACTGCTTTGATGTTTATAAAACTATTCCATTGAGCAATATATAAAAGTATTTCAAATAATTTAGTCACAATCCAACCCACCACACTAATTAACAAACCCAGCAATGCATTTAATAGTGATGCTACCAAGTCCCCGATAGGGTCAGCCCTAATAATCAATGGGGACAGGACCAAAATCAATAAACAAAAAACCACCAAAACACAAAAAACCTTTCTTTTTTTAGAAAGATTATTCCATTTTAATTTTAATTTTTGTAAAAACTTTAGCATTTTTATAATTTGCTAATTAGTAACTTGCCTGCCCTCTGAAGCCTTCTTGACCTCCGAAGATTTATCGAAGGAGGTGGCGAAAGAGGGTAATCCATAATTCATAATTCATAATTCTTACTTCTATTTACTATCTTGGCAAAACTATCACTGCACAATCAATGCCCTCACAATTACCTAGGGTAGCTTTTGTTTCTTGTCCCCAATTATCATAAACTATAACTTCTGGCTTATAAACACAACAACCGCCATCTAAATCATAGTCCGAACAATCCCCTTGCCAATAATCATTCAAAGGATCACAAGTATAAATATAACTATATGAAAAATATCCTTTTTCTCCGGTCTGGCTATTATCTTCTACACAGGCATCTACATAATCGCCCCATGTTTCAGCAAAACAATCAAAGCCCTCCCCGCAATCATTATAATCTATACATTTATCTCCCAATGGTTCATCAATAAAAGCATCTTTATAAGTCGTACCGCATCTGCGTACACAATCATGCTTATGATTTTCAAATGGGCCTTCTAAAATTAATTTATTATTTCCTAAGCCAGTCCAATCAATTTCAATCTTAGTTAAAGGTGCTTGGCCTTGTTCAGCATAAGCATAAAAAGATAAATAAGCATAAAGGTCGCCATCTACTCCAACAATATGCTGTCCAGCTTTATTATTAATAGAAATACCAGCCAAACCTTCAGAAAAACCAGTTTGAACATCATGCTCTACTCTATTAACTATTGGAGCTTCTGGAGTTACAACACCTTCACTAATCATATTCCAATAAGTACCGCTCCATGATGGAGCACCCCAACCATCTTGATATTCTTGAAAATTTTCATTAGGAATTTTAATCAATAATTTATTTAATCTACCCTTGGTTACTGATAAATCACTATCTTTAGGCGCATAATAATCATAAGAAAAAGGATTATCATCATATCTTAAAGCCATGCTTCTTAATTCACCTTCACTGCCTACAGCTGAAAATGAAGGCGCTATATTTTTCCACCCATCAGTTTGTAAAATTTGATCAAACCTAATTTGCGTTGGTTGTCCATAATAACCAATACTACTATTAATAACGCCTGGACAAATATCATCATCCAGTGAAGTAGTACCATATAAATCACAAGGATTTTCTGAAGTTAATTTTTCTGTGGCCATCCAATTCAAATAAAAATTATTAGAATCAAATGTCGCATTACTTATATCCATATATGTCTGACAAGTTTGGATGCATCCTTCATCAAAATTGCATCCATCTACAAAACCAGAACTTGGAGAATATGTATCACACCAAGTATGCACTGTACTAGGTAAAGAATAACTTGCTTGTCCATTATCCATTAGCCATTTCACATAATTATTTTCTCCGGCTAGAATATCAGGATAAACATCTGGACAAATATAATTATCTGAATTTAAACCAAATAAAGCATTCATCCAACCAATACTTTCACAAAATCCTATTTTGCCTTGTTGATCCTCATCTTTAAATGAAACATTTGTATAAAGATCAATAGTATCTCCATTACCATTATTATCATAATAATATAACTCAAATATATTTATATCACCAATTAAATCGCATATAGATGATGGAAGTAAAAAATTTGATAACTTTTCTTTATAGAATCTTAATTTTCTTATTAAAGCACATTCTAACCAACCATCATTTATAGCTTTTTCTGAATTATCAGCTGGCAAATTTGGAGTCCAACAAGACAAATCACGCTCAGGATCTTTTCTGCCATTACTATCATAAGCATTTGGTTCTGTATCCCCACACCCAACATTAGCAATAAATGTATCATCAGAAAAAGCATTAGACCAATCATCTTCACAAAATTCAGCTGTTCCATCACTCCATAAATCATTAAGAGTCAAACTATTATTATTTTTCCAATAATTTAAAAATGGATAAAAATTATCTATATTTAAACCCAAATCTTCTAACTCATCAGGTAGATTACTAGAATTATGACTATAATCTCCTTGATCATTAATATTCCAATATCTATCTAATAAACCGTAGTTGCTTTCATATAATAAAGCCACTCTATTGCCATAATTATCAAAAAAATCTGTTATTAATTGGCGATTGTTATGATGACAATAAGGATTTTGAGATTCACATTTATAACAATTTGTATAATCAAAAGATAGGAAAGGTCCGGGAATATGAACACGACAATTTGCTAACAGGCCACATCCAAAGCGTCCCCAATATCCTTTCATAAAATTACAATTATCTCTTACTTCACCTATTGTACAAGTACTTTTATTGCAGGAAAGCGAGTCCGAGAAAATAGTGCTAATCTTCAGACAATCTGCCATTACAATATCTATTTGCTCTTGAGTTAAACATCTATAATTTATATCATCGACTTTTTCACAACATCCCGTAGTTTCGTCTGGGGCTGATATAAAAACACTATCAATCCCTTGGCCAAAAGAAGATTCGTCCTTCCAATCAAAACCAGATTCACCCGGATGCATGGCCGGTACATAATAATTCCATCCATAACGATATCCTGCCCCAAGATTACATTCAAGGCTTGAATCATCTCCACAACCCCTATCACTTCTTTGGAAATCATGTTTTTGAATAGTCCCGATTTGATTACCATTTTCATCCACATAATATAAAGTGCTTACATCTTCAGCGTCTCCAGAATATTCACAATGATCTAAACATCTTTTTTTTATATTAAAAACTTTAAAAGCATAACCATCTATAGTCATAAAGGATCTCGGCCTGCTGGTAAGCCGCATTACAGAACCATTATAACATTGTTTTAATTCACTTATGTCAAAAATATTTTTCAAATGTGCATTATCATCTGAACTTACTATAACTAAACTATCTAAATTCATCTGATATATTATTTTATCTACTTCATTTAACCCTTTCCCTAAAAGATTTGAAATAGAATATGTATTTGGTCTGGTAAACTTTACTCTCCCTAATTCAAAATTTATGCCTAAACCAGCTGTCCTGCCATAAGGATCTTTATCTAAAAAACTATCAGATTTAATAGTATCTAAACAAGTCATTCCAGAATCATTGATTTCTTTATTAAAATCAGCTGATAATACAGAACCCTTGCCTACTATTAAAAATGATTTACAAATACCATTTTCCACTTCATCACAATACATCCTGTCATACTCTACTTGATAATCCTCACTAATAGCACATAATTTGGCATTATCGGCAACTAAATTATTAACTGTAGCTTCGGGATTAACCGCATAAGCATCCATTTCACCACTAATAATATCTACTGGATACCAAGATAAGCATCTATGTTCAGCATTAATAACATTGGTATTATTAATCAATAATGAATTGTCATCTTCCAAACAAAAGCCCTTCCAACCCAAATTTTTGCTAGTGCTCTTTAATTTCATTGGGACTGGAGCATCTGTACTATAACCATAACTAGGGGCTGTAGAAGTTGGAATATTATCTATATCATAATCATAAGGATAAAATAATTTTTCCGCGCCATAATCAGCTATAGTATAGTGGCATTCACAATCCATATCTGTTGGAATAATACTATAATCTCCACCAAAAAATCCCCAATCAATAAAATTTGGCTGGCATATATTGGCATTTTTAAAACTACTATCTTTTTCTGTAAATATTACATACTCATCACCACCAACAGGATCTCCATCATCATCTCTATCAATTTGTAAAACTATATTATTATTACTTGTCCAAGGAAATGGAGAATTTTGTTCTGGATATAAACGGCAGGCCTTATCAATGGTTTCTACCCAATTACTATAAACTCTATAATCACCCAAAACGCTATCTGGCTTCAAACCAATGCCGGTTTTATAAACATAAGGAGTATCACCATCTTTTTTAACTATTAAATGTCCTAAATCATAGACATCTTCTTCCATTTCAACCGGAACTAAAGCATCTAAAGAATAAAGCCCGGGAATAGAATAACCGCTATAATCATCATCAAACCAAGCACCCTTGCCCCTCATCCTTAAATAATAATCAAAAGTTAAAGGCTGGGCTTGCGAACCAGTATTAAAAGGATGGGAACATAGGCCTGAACCGGCCTCAGATAATTCATCACAGCCAATTAAAGATATACAAGAATCTTGTAATTGTCCGCTGGCCTTATCAAATGTTTCTAAAGTAGCTCCGCAAGTTACCCATTCAGAACATTCTCTATCGCGAATAACTTTTAATAAAATATTAGAATCATTTGCTCCTTGCCCGCCTAAATTATAGGCCTGGGTGGAATTGTATTGTAAATTAGAATCCGCAGTATTATGAAATAAAACACAGCCATCTTCCAAATTAGGAGCAGTACAGCTTTCCCTATCTAAATTGTCGTCATCTAAATAATTATATTTACCGCTGACCTTGGAAAAATTAATATCTTTAATAATTACATTATCTCCTGTTTCTCCATGAATATAAAAGGCCACATTACAATAATTGGCTCCGGGCAATATTTTATAAAGCCCATAAATATTTTGCCAATCATCTATATTTTCATTAGTATAATAATTAGCTGTTATAGCTGGAAAAGCATAAGGAATTTTATTAGTATCATTGCTATATAAATAACCTTGATTGGTAATATTTGATTGTTTACAACTTAATAAAACATTTACTGATTGTGTTGCATCTAATTTAATATTCGCACTTAAACGATAAATACTTCCGGACTCAGCATAAAAATCAAAGGTATTTTGTCCGCTTTCTGGTCCTTTATAAATCAGAGTATTCATCCCATCTTGTAAATTAACTCTTATTTCTTCATTATTAACATTAATACTAATGCCCTCATGGGTAAAATTATCAAAATTGCCAAAATAAACTAGGTCATCTATTGGTAATTCGGCATCTTTATTCCATCGAGCTTGTCGCCATTGAGCAATGTCTTTAAAATTTAAATTTTGAATGCCTACTTGAGAATATAAATAATCCAGCATATTTTGATTGTCTAGGGGGTCAATAAATGAAGAACATTTACTTTGATCGTCTTTACATAAAGCTGCATAGCCCCCCGTATAATCATGAAAGGGCTTCCAATCTTCAGCAATGCTACTAGTTAAATTATCATAATTGATATTATATAAAAGCCCTGTACAATCCCGTCCATCATCAGTATAAAAACCGGCCTCTATATTACCCTGTGGATCGTCTTGATAAGTACAAGTTAAATTACGAGGATGAATTTTATACTTTACTCCGCTTCCATTAACAATAGAAAAGACCGAACAATTTTTATCCTCGTCTAAACAAAGAGTGTTTTCTGTTCCGCCATAATAATCATCTGAAATATATTTATCTGGGTCATTAAGTTTATAAAAACTATCATAAGTTTCCTCGTTATTAATTGCCCCTAGAACCTGACAACCCTTTTTATCGGGCAAACAAGAATAATTATCATCTTTAACTATATAAACAAGTTCGTCTTCTGGAATAATAATTGTGCTGGTCGCATTATTCTCACCCGGAACATCTCCATCATTTTTATAATAATATCTTCCTACATCACAATTATCACTAACATCATTACAAAAAGCATTAAAGGTTTGCTGAAATGGCATGGATGAATTTTGAGTATCTATCATTGCCGTACAGCCAATATCTTCTTCAGCACATAAATCACTAAATTGATAAATATACCAATTGTCCCCATATCTATCTTTATATTGCTGACATCCTAAATAACTATTGTCCGAACAAATTCTTGGCGTATTCCAAGAGTCCTTAATTTTATAAAAATCACTAGAAATTTCTTTAAGAATTATATTATCAATATAAAAACCATCATTGGCCTGTCCAACAACATTATTTATTTTAACCTTAAATCTTAAAATTACATCTTTTCTGCTTGTTGTGGTATGTATTGCAACTGGATCATATTTATAAAATAACCATCCCGGAGATGCTACTGATAAGTCTTGATCAAAATCAATAAAATTATCATTTACTCCATCATATAATGAAGAAACCGATGTTTCTCCGTCATTATTTCCAAAAGATTTAGCCCAAAAACTCAAAGAATATTTTTTATTTAAAATATCTTCAGCTGAAATATTTAAATTTTCTGTTAAATTATAATATAAATATATATCCTCTTGTCCCGTGTTTGACCAAACCTTCATAGAATGGCCGTTATAATAAATGGACTCATTAGAATGTTGAGTATTAATTTGATTTCCACTACCATCTTCAGCCATCCAGCCAGATATAGTCCCTAATTCAAATTCTTCAATAAAAACATTTCTAATATTATTGCTATTATTACCTTCGTAAGCTAAACAGCCTACATTAGAGGCGCTACAAGCTCTGCTCATGCTCGGAGCTACTTTATAAATCTGATTGCTATTTTCTCTTCTTAAATTAATACACTCTTCTGTAATAGGGATAGTTTTGGAAAGCAAGCGATTATGCGGAATGGCACCTTCATCATAAAAAGTCCTACAATCAAAAGTTCCGTTTAAATCTGTTGGATCACATTCTTCTACATTATCAGCATTATCTAAACATGCAATTCCGCCCACTTGTACATTAGTACAAGGAGCATATCCTCCGACAGGATCATCTAAAGGAAACGGATCCATAGATGTGCTTGCTAATAATTTCCATGTTTTTAATTGAAAAGCCGAAGTATCGGAACCCTCCCAAGTATAAAAAAGCTTAGTAGTAGCTTCATCGGGTTTAACACATTGACGCACAAAAGAATAGTATTCTTTGGCTTCTGCACCTCGCTCTAAAGCATCTATATTAGTAAATAATTCACAAGAAGCTTCTGAGGCCGGACAATCTTTAGCTGTATCTGCTATAAAATTTTTATCTATTGGCAAAATAGTAGCATCTTCTAATATATCAAAATAACTGGAATTTTCAACAAAGGTCTGGTAATTATTACATTCCTGAACACATAAATCATTGCTCTTTAAAACTGCTGGCACAAAAGGATCACCATTAACTGGTGCATATGATTCACATCCAATATCTACAGCTGAACAATATTTAGCAAAATCATTACATTCATCAATGAAATTTGTATCGCAATTATAATAATCTGGAGCTTTCTTTATATAAGATTCACCATTTTCTCCATATCTTTTATATGAACTTGGGCTTCCCTCTCCTTCATGTACATCACTATATTCTAAACTATTTAATTCAAATTGAATTCCATCTATATAAATTTCTCCCTCAACTCCAAATAAAATATGCTTTCTTACTTCTGAATCATCATGGGCATTGCCCTCAGCATCTAAAATTGAAAAATATCCTGTTTTTCTTTGCCATTCACTAATATCATCTCCATCGCTATCAAACTTAGTGTCTTCATTCTCAACAACTACATAAGGCGCCTCATCCCCAATTTTTAACTTTGGTATAACTGAACCATTTCCCTTAACATAATAACTTAAAGTATATAAACCCCTAGATGGTATATTTAAATATTGATAAAAATAGGAGGACTCAGCGGCATTAAAATACCTCAAAGAATTAATACCAAATTGCTGATGATTAGTTGTTAAACTAAAATCTGAACCTGCATTATGGAGCTTCCAACCATCAGAAGTATCGTCTTCCTCTTCATCTATTTCAAAACTACTATTAGTAATCAAATTTACTCCGGGTTTAATTTCAATAAATTCACTGCATCCTTGTAAATCAATATCACATTCTTCGGCATTATTATTTAAATATATCTTATCTCCGCCTTCTTTCCATTCATAAAAACCATCATCTAATTCTTTTTCTGTAAGATAATCCCGGCACCCTACTTGTGTCTCATTACAGGTTTTTAAAGTGTCTGTTAAATACGACTCTACTTGTCCTTGGTCGTCTTTCAAGGTTAAACAACTACTATAATAATCACTGCATGAATTTCCTTTAAATTTCCAAATATTTTCTTCTTTAGTACAATAATCATAGGCCCCCAAACAATTGCCATTTTCATCTTCGTCTATACAGTGTTTAACATCTGCGCATTCTTGATAACGGTCTGCTGAGTCAGTTGAACTTAAAGCACTATAATAGCCCTTAGCTCCGCATTCTTGAGGCGGTGCCTTTAATACCCAGTCGGGATTAACCAAACCGCATAATTCTCCTTCATCTGCTTCTTTTATCATACAACCGCCTGGCTCCCATTCGTAAAAAGAACCGGCGTCAGGCTGTCGTGACTCACAATCAGTTTGATTCATACCTGCTTCTATCTCTATATCTCCTATAAAACTACTATCTGTAGATGTTGTGTATTTATTACAATAACCTGGAATATTGTCATCTAATGGATTATTGGGGGTTCCCATATCACTACCCTCCCATTTAACTTCTACTCCATCAATCCTTACTTGGCCAATAATAACTTTATTGCAATTATTAGAATCATTTATATCAATATTATACGGTTCTAAACCAATTGGTCTCCACCCGCAATAATCATTTTGGAATTCTGAAATTTCAGCATTATCAATAAGGGCATAAGTTCCTGTTTGGTCATAATGACTTAAAACCGTTTCCAAAGTACAGCCATAGCTTCCGCATTCACTTTCACTAATATTAAAAGTGGGTGATTTAATTTTTAAGGCAGCCATTTCCCAGCCCACTGGAATTACCCTATTTTTCCTTAACACCTTCATGTTGTCATAAGAAAAACCATCTTGTAAATTTGGCTGTTGAACATTCTGACTGCCCAATCCAACAAAGCCAAACCATTTATTTTCCCAGCCATTTCTTATCATGGCTTCTTCTACTGTTAATGGCTCTCCTAATTGGGCCTCGCGCAAGGCCTGAGAAAAATTACCATCAATAGTGCCATTATTCATAAGTCCAACAATATCATCCCCTCTTAAATCCATTTCCATTTCACTTATTACATCAATATTAGTCGGACTTGTATTATAAGACAATTTATTTATTTGCGAAAATATTTGGTCAATATAATCTTTAGCGCTTAAAAATTCTCCAGAAATAGGAATAATTGGTCCACCAACTGTAACCATTTCATATTCAGTTGGGCCAGGAGTTTGTTTAAACATTTCCCGTATTATTCTATCCATTAATTTTTGAGTAAAAGTATTTAAAAATATATTGGCAACATCTGCAAAAGGATCTCCTGTAAATTCCTTAACTGCCTCCCATGTCTTCCCAATACCCTTAAGCTTTTCTTCAGTAGTAACAGTCGAGCCCGTATCTGTTCCTGTTATAGTATCTTTCGGTGCTAATAAACCACGAGCTTCATCAATTTTTTCCTTTTCATCTCTAGCTTCTTGCTCCTTTTTTGCTTTTTCTTCTTTGGCATCCGCTATTATCTGGCTTACAAAATTTACATCGCTTTGTTTGGGGTCTAACATACTTTTGGCTAATTTTATTCTAGCCTGATTAGCACTATCTCCTTCAAATCCAATACCAGCCAAGTCCTGTTCATTTAAACTCACTAATTTGCCCCAATCATTGGTTAGCTCATCATATAATTTACCCCATTTTTCTCCCATTTCTTGTAAACTACAATCTGGCTTATTAAAATCTGGGTCTAAATGTGTATCATAAAGAGAGAACTGTAAAGTTAATTTTAATTTTGGATTTTTGGGCTTGCACAAATCTACACCAATAGTGCCTTTAGCTATATCATTTATAAATGTAGAAACTGCTGCATCACCAGCTGACCTTACTAAATCACCCATACTCCTACCTTCAAATAAAGATGATTTTCCTGGTCCCATTTCCGCAAGGTCAGTCGCAAAATCATAAGCCAATTTATTAAAAAAGCCCTGTAAAACTCTTTTAAAAGTAGCGGCTATTAAATTCTCTTTTATGGTTTTTACTGTTTCTTTTATATTGCTTTCCACTCTCACAGTAAAAAGTTCATACCAAACCCAAGGATCAACTACCGTAAATTGAGCTCGAGCTTTTTGCGGATAAGAAAAATTTCCAAGAATAAAAACAAATAAAATAATTATTGATAAAAATCCAATAGAAAATTTACTTTTTTTATTTAAAAACATATTTTATTTATATAAATTCAAAAAATCACTAATCTTCCATTTCTCCTAATACTTCTTTATATAATTGGATTAGTTCTGCATCTGATATTGCACTTAATTGATCTAAACTAGCTCCCGCCTGCATTAAAAGATTTCTTATTTCTTCAGCTGATAAATTTTGAACATCTTCAATACCCCCCCCATCACCATCTACTGAAAATTCATAATCTTCACCAGAAAAAACGCCTTGGGCTTGTAAATAAATACTTTCTAAATCTTCTTGAGTCAACTGATTAACTTCTTCTTCTGAATAACCGGAATCTATTAACATACTTTTCATCTCATCTAAATTCGTTGATGTGGTGTCTGTATTTAAAAAATCCAGCTCCGAACTTATGCCATCATCTTCCACAATATCTAAATTACAATTTTCTCCTGTACATAAAGCATTTCCTCCAGAAGCAATTTCATCATAATCAGATATTCCATCACTGTCTGTGTCCTCTAAATATGGACTGGTTCCATAAGTATTTAATTCATCATAATCAGATATTCCATCGCTATCTGTGTCTTTTAATCTATTTAAATTTTGGCTAAGGGCGGCCTTGTCTTTTAAAACAAAGGGCGATTCTACAAAAGCATTTTTAATATAAGAACTCATATTCCAAACCCCTAAAATGATAGCCAAAACCCCTAAAACAATAAATAATTTGGAACTTTTTTGAAAATCGGAAAAATAATCAATTATTTTTGAAAAAATATTATTTTTGTTTTGCTCAATGGAATTAATTTTATCATCCATTATTATAATTTTTATATATTTAAAACCCAACACTTAAAAATAATGTCAATATTAATATTTTGCTAAGATTATAAAATTTTTAAAAATATTTAACCCCTCCTGCCTTCGTCCACCCACTTTTCTAAAAAAGTGTGGGACTACGGCAAGGCAAGGCTGTATCTCCCCTTAGCTCGCCCCGTATAAAGCAAATCTTTTGTACGGGGTAAGGGGGAGAATAATTCACTACTGCACTATTTCATTCGTATCGAGCTAAGCTCGATTCGTATCATTAGTATTCACCCTGTTAAATTATTTTTTCAAAATATTATTTAACAGGGTAAATTCATATATTGGCATTATATTTATAATTATACTAATTTTTTCATCAGATGACAAATTTACCCTGTTTAACCTGTTAAATTATCGCTTAATTGCGATACCATTTAACAGGTTAAAATAAGATTTGAGTCTTCTCCTAATAAACATTTTACCATAAAAAGTCTTCAAATACTTTTCTCGATGGGTTGCATCTTGTTGGTTTAAGCAAAACTCATAATAGATTAATTCTAATGGTCTTCTGTTTTTAGTTGATTTTACTTTTCCTTGGCAATGTTGTTCAAATCTTAATTTTAAATTTTTAGTATAGCCGGTATAGAATTTTTTATCTTTTTCTGATTGTAATACATAAGTATAATACATAATTTTATAAATGAAAAATTTAAAATTATTTCACGGGGTAAACCCTATTTAGTGCTATTAACCAGCATTATCCAATCCTCTATATTTAATTTTTCAGCTCGAATATTTTTTTCTAATCCAGCCCTATCTAAAATTTTATAAACCTCTGCTCTATTTAATTCTAATCCAGCCATTAAATTATTAGCCAAAGTCCTTCTTTTAGAGGAAAAACTAATATTTACCAATTGCCAAAAACGTTTCAATTTAACTTCATGCGTGCTTGCACCCGTCGGGTTGAATTTAATTACTGCTGAATCAACCTTGGGTTGGGGATAAAAATTTTCTTTACCAACTGTAAATAAATATTCTGGCCTGGCGTAAAAATTACACATTAAAGAAAGCTTGGACCATTTACCGTCCTTATTTATAATCCTTTCTGCTACTTCTTTTTGCAACATTAAAATCATTTCTTGGGGCGGATATTGATGCTCTAAAAAAATTCTTAAAAAGCGAGAAGTAATATTATAAGGAAGGTTGGCCACTATTTTATAATTTTTTAAAAACTTAAGGGGCAGAATTTTTTGCAAATTCATTTTTAAAATATCTCCTTCAATCAGTTCAAATTTATTCATTTCAGCTAAGGGTCTTAGAATTTGAAATAATTTTTTATCTATTTCAATAACTTTTAAATTTATTCCACTCTTTTTTTCTTTTAAAAGGGGTGAAGGGTTTACTTTTTGTTCTAATAAGGCCCTGGTTAGTGTTCCAATCCCTGGGCCGATTTCTAAAATATTTTCTTTGGGTTTTAATTTAGCTACTTGAATTATTTTTTTTAAAACCTGCTCAGAAATTAAAAAATTTTGCCCCTTTAATTTATTAGGCAAAATTTTATGTGTTTTCAATAAAAACTTTGTTTCTGTTAAAAAAGTCATTTTTTATTTTAAAAACTATCTGTATAGCATATAAAGTAACGAGGCCAAAGAAGCAAAAACAAAACTAACAGTAAAACCATCCGCGTCTTGTAAAGAAAAAATGTAAATGGCCCCAATGATAAATAAACAAGCCAAAACTTTTCCAACAATTAATCCCGCTTCATAATTAACAACATTTTCCATAATGCTATTATCATTTTTCTTTTTACCATCTTTGGCTTTTTTATAAAATAAAGCCCGAATAGGCACATCTATAACTGACTTGGAAATTCTAGAAGTAGTGTCTGCTAAAAATATGGGTAGAATTGTTCTGCTAAAAATTCTAATTAGCCAAGTTAAAGAATAAATAATAGAGCCGAACTTTAAAATTTTTCTTTTATCTCTGCGGTCGCACATTCGGCCAATATATAAAGTAGTTAATAAAGTTATCCCCGTAGCCACACCAACCAAAACTCCAATCTTAGAATAGCTAACAAGCATTACTGACATAAATATCGGCCAAATAACCAGTACAACCAACTCCTCCCCATAACCAATACAGGCCAAAAGGCCTTTCAAATTTTCTTTTCTAAAAATGTTAAAAATATAACTATATTTATATTCTCTGGAATCAAACTTCTCTTTAGTTAAAAGCATGGGGACATTAGAAATTAAAAATAAAATAGAAACCACTAAAAATAATACTGCAAATCCAAAATAAGTAATTATCAAACCGCCTATTATGGGTCCTAAAATAAACATGATGGCATTGGAAACATTAATTGAACTAATTTCTCTGCCCTCTTCTTTATTTGCTGAATTATGAGCAAAATCGGCATGAAATCCTGTCCAATAAAATGCCTTTTGGAGGGCATAAATAAGAGTTGCCACATAAAAAAGTACTGGATAGCTGGGAATAAAAAACAAGGAAATATAAAAAACTACATACAAAGCCGAGCCCAAAAACATACCATTTTCATAACCATATTTATTGGAAAATTTAGCTCCTATAGGAATTAGAAAGAAAAACAACCCATAAACCATTAAATAAAAAATGGCTATCTTTATTAAGGGATAGCCAATTTGATATAAATAAATCGGCTCAAATATTTGCACCATGGCCAAGGCAAAATTTACTAAAATACTGGCCACAAAAAGTTCTTTAACTTGTCGCCTCATTCTATGGGGCAAAAAGGTTCGAATAATTTCTGGTAATTTAGAAAATCTTTTTTTAGTTTCAATTGGTTTAATTAGCATAGTTTTTAATTTTTCATTTTTAATTTTAAACTAACCTCATACTAACCTCATTATAACATTAAAAAAAATCTCTTCAAAGAGAATTTTTTATTTTAACAATATAATTAAATAGACACCGTCCGTGACTTATAACTTGCAACTTTTAACTAACCACAATATTCACAATTTTATTCTTAATATAAATAAATTTGACAATCTCCTTACTCTTTACAAAATTACTTATTTTCACAATCTCTTTTGTATAATTCCATTAATATTATATCTATATAATGAAGTATTAAATTTCTGCGCCATTCTAAAAATTTAGCTAGAATTGGAGTGAAGACAGATAAAATTTCTACGAGGAATATAGAGACGAAGTATAGAAATTTATCTGTCTAAGCGATAAATTCTCTAAATTTTTAGACCGGCGCGATTTTGCGCCTGCCTGCGCGTAGCCGATGCTACGCTTCGGTCGCCGACGTGCCATAGCCACTATGGCGACGGCACGCGAAGGCAGGGAACCACCACTTTTCTAAAAAGGGGTGGCAAAAAAAGAAACACCTCACAGGATAAAATCAGAAATGTTATTATTTTATTCCAGCCAAATTTTAAAAATGATTTTAAATTCATAAAATTACTTTAAATCCAATGCACATTTTTTATTTTTACATTTCGCAACATAAAAATCCTTTGGTGGCATTACCTTACATTCTATATCACATTTTAATTTATCTTTAAATTCTTTTCTTTTTTGCTCCCATAATTCTAAATATTCGGAATTAATTACAGCTACATTGCTACACCCACACTCATCATCAATATTAGGAATATACTGCAAGCCCTCTATTGAATCTACAACAATACATTCCGAATCTTCTGAACAAGAAAAAATATCAAGATTCGATTTACATCCACTTATTAAAAAAATAATAATAAATAATAAAAATACTCTTTTCATAAAATTACTTTCAACTTTAAACTTGAAACTTTTAACTAATTACAATATTCACAATTTTATTCTTAATATAAATAAATTTTACAATTTTTTTGTCTTGAATAAATTTCTGCACATTTTTTAATTCTAAAACTTGCTTTTTTAAATCTGCTTCTGAAATATCAGCTTCTATTTCTACAGTGGCTCTTAATTTTCCATCAACCTGCACTGGTAAGTTAATCTTATCTTCCTTAATTAATTTCTCATCATATTGTGGCCATTTTTGCTGACAAACAAATCCTTTATTTCCCAATTTATTCCAAATTTCTTCAGATATGTGAGGAGCGAAGCAGGACAGCATTATTAAATAAGGATTTACTAGCTCAATATTTAGATTAGATAAAGATCCTAATTCTTTAAAATAAATCATTAAGGCGCTGATGGCCGTATTAAACCTAAAATTTTTAATGTCATCACTAATTTTTTTAATTGTTTTATGTAATAAAGATTTAACTCGACCCTCGGGGTCTGAATTTTCCGACCCAACGGATTGATCTTTAAAATAGCTCCAATTTTTATCTAAAAACCTTCTTAAGCCCTTTATACCATCAGTATTCCATGGCTTCATATCTTCCAAAGGACCCATAAACATTTCATACATTCTAAAACTATCTGCACCATATTCTTGAATAATTTCATCGGGATTAATAACATTACCCAAGCTTTTACTCATCTTTTGGCCATCAGTTCCTAAAATTAAACCTTGGTTAATTAATTTCAAAAATGGCTCATCAAATTTCCCACCTTCGCCAAGGCTTCGGTCGGCAGGCAGATAGCCATTGTCTCTTAAAACCTTAGTAAAAAATCGCGAATAAATTAAATGACCCACGGCATGTTCGGCTCCACCAACATAAGTATCTACTGGCATCCATTTTTTAATATTTTCTTTAGAACAAAATTCTTTTTCATTTTTTGGATCTAAATAACGATAATAATACCAAGAATTATCTACAAAACCATCCATAGTGTCATGCTCTCGAGTAGCATCAGCACCACATTTTGGACATTTAACATTATTATTAAATTCTTTTGACGAAGCTAAGGGCGACTTTCCAGTCGGTCGAAAATCTTCAATATCATCAGGAAGTAAAACTGGTAAATCCTCTTCTGGAACTGGTACGGTTCCACATTTGGGACAATAAACAATTGGAATTGGAGTTCCCCAATATCTTTGGCGAGAAACCAACCAATCACGAATTTTATACTGAGTTGTTAGTTTGCCTTTGGCTTTTTTAGTAATTTGCAATTTTGCTTTTTCTGAATCTAGGCCATTAAATTCTGCGGAATTAACCATTGTTCCATCAGCTTCCGTGGCTCGAATTTTTTCTTCAAGATCTGGTATTATTTCTGGCAACTCCGAAATACTAATCCTTTTTTCGCTAATATTAATATGACCTTTATTCTCTAATACCTTATATTCGCCTTTTAATTTTTCTTCTAATTTTTCTTTTTGTTTTAAAGAAATATAGGGGTCGTCATCAGAAAAATAGGCATAAATTTTATTTACATTATTTTCAATATTTTTATAATCAATCTCATTTCTTATAAATTTTCGACTGAACTCCAAATCCTTATCTGTAAAATTATCTTTTATACCCTGTGGCAACTCTCCTTGTAACATAAATTCTGAAACCGGGGCTACTAAAAATAATTTATTTATTTTCAAATTTAATTTTTGAACTAAATTCATTACCGCCGAACAACCCAAACTATGTCCGATAATAATATCGTCTGCTGTAAAATCTTGAACCAGGGGTTCCAGAATTTTCAACCAATTTTTTAAAACTGGGTGTTCTGTATCGGGCATATCCGGAACCATGACTTCATAATCTAATTTTTCTAATTTCTTTTTTAACCACGGAAACCAGTCACCCCGACTGTCTCCGCCAAAACCATGAATAATTAAAACCTTAATTTTTCGTTTTGCTTTAACAACTTCCCTAATTGGTAAATCAAACTTTTGAGCAAACTCAAAGTCCCGCTGGTCGTGAGCTGGCACGCACATAATTGCTCCTGTGCCATAAGAAGCTAAAACATAATCAGAAATATAAATTGGCAATTCTTGCTGATTAACTGGATTAATAGCTTTAATGCCTTTTAATTCCACCCCCGTTTTGTTTTTATTTAAATCCGTTC
>CAZXCJ010000019.1:0-22303 GCA_964639335.1 uncultured Gammaproteobacteria bacterium
GATCAAAAACCACTCCATGAATATTTCTATTTCTAAATGGAATTTCTACTAATTGTCCGGGCTTAATCTTAAGTTTTTCTGGAACAATATAGTCAAGGAGGTTTAATTCCTTTTTAAGCTTGATTAATGGTTTTATATTAGCGTACATATTAATAGTATAAAGGAAAAAGTAGAAAGTATAAAGGGGATTTTAAGGAAAGAAAAAAGGCAGAACGCGATTGGCTCTGCCCAGTGTTAAAACACATTTTTATCTTTCGGAATAATGAATATCGGTTGCAATAACAAGATCATTGGTTTTTTTTCTGATGATTAGAAAAATCCCAATATTCAATAGAACGGTAATTGCAACTTTTATTCTTGTTGGAGTTGTCCAACTGCAGAATTTTAAATTTATCACCGCTATGTTACTTAACTCGAAAATAATTACTACTATACCGATAAATAACATTAAAACAGCAGATATCCAATTCCAAGGAATTTTTTTGTGCTCAGACTTAACAACAAAAGAGAATATGACCGTAACTATAAATAGAGATAACAAGATGGTTGTCATTGGATTTGTAATATTTTTGAGATCAATAGACCCAAAAATAATTTGTACATTTTCAATAGCAGCTAATCCTATAAGCCCTATTAAAATTGTAAGTTGAGTTATTATTCCAATTATGAATTTTTTTGATAAGAATAATAAACAAAATCCAATGATTGAAAATGCTGCTAAGAAATTTTCCAAGTTTGTCAAATTTTTAATAAAAGGAAGCACGAAGGTGTTTACAAGAATGAATATTACCGAGAATAGGGTTATAAATATTATTTTTTTCATTAGTCCTCCAGACTATGCTTTATTTTTTTGTGAATTTTTTTAGAATAGCATAAATAAATATCATTGTCAAGGGCTTTTCAATATATATAGAATTGCTATAATAAAGGTAATAAAGATGCATTAAAATGCGTATGTTTTAGTCTATATTGATTTAATTAATAATTTAAAAATATGAAAAGCGATTTAAGTTTTTTGAATACTGAAGAACAAAAAAACAAAAAAACTAAAGAACAAAAAAGTAATTTATTTAGGTTTCGCGATTTTCCAGTTTATAAAGAGGCTCGAGAGCTAAGAAAAGATTTAAAAAATTTAATTAAGCAGAAATTTCCCAAAGAGGAAAAATTTGGTCTTAGTTCACAATTATCTAGAGCATTGGATTCTATTTTATTGAATATTGCCGAAGGGTCAGAGAGATATTCAGATATAGATTTTAGTAGATTTTTAAATATGTCTTTAACGTCAGTTAATGAAGTAATGGCTTGTTTGGATGTCTCCCTTGATGATGATTATATTAGCAAAGAAGAATATCATTATTATGCTAAAAAGGTTGGAAATATTTATAAACAATTAAAGGCTTTTAGTTCTAAAGTCCGAAAAGATAGTATTCGAAATTAGTTCTTCCGTTCTTCGGTTCTTCCGTTCTTATGTTCCTTAATTATAACTAAACTTATCAAAATTTAACATACTTTAATTATGGATAAAAAAGAAAACAACCCATCAACCATTAACCCCAGCGATGAATACAAGATTAGGGTAGAGCGTTTAAAAAGAATTAGAGAAAAAAATATTGATCCATATCCGGCTGTTTCAAAAAGAACCCATATGATTAATGAGGTTTTGGCTGATTTTAAAAAATTATCGAAGACCCCGACCGAAGTGGAGGGGGAAAAATCTGCTAAGGATATTTTTTTATGTGGTCGCTTGCGCAGTATTCGTTCTCATGGAAATCTTAGCTTTACTCAATTACAAGATGATTCTGGAATGATCCAATTAGCTTTTTCTAAAAAGGAAGTTGGCGATGAAAAATACAAGGAGTTTGTTAAATTGATTGATATTGGGGATTTTGTTCAAGTTAATGGTTATTGTTTTTTAACCCACAAAGGCGAACAAAGTTTAATGGTCAAGGATTGGAAATTGTTAACTAAGACCCTGCGACCTTTGCCAGAAAAGTTTCATGGCTTAAAAGATGAAGAGGAGCGATTAAGGAAAAGATATTTAGATATTATTGCCAATCCAGAAGTCAAGGAAATGATTATTAAAAAAGGAAAGTTTTGGAATGCTATTAGAAATTTTTTATTAAATAAAGGTTTTATGGAAGTACAAACTCCGGCCTTAGAAATAAAAACCGGAGGAGCAGATGCCCGGCCATTTATAACTCATCATAATGCTTTAGATTTAGATGTTTATTTAAGAATATCTACTGGTGAATTATGGCATAAGAGATTAATGGTTGCTGGTTTTGAGAAAGTTTTCGAAATTGGCCGCCAATTTAGAAATGAAGGCATGGATGCTGAACATTTGCAAGATTATGAACAGATGGAATTTTATTGGGCTTATGCAGATTATCAAAAAGGAATGAAGTTGGTAGAGGAGATGTTTAAATATGTGGCCCAAGAAACTTTTGGCACGACTAAATTTAAAATTCGCGGTTTTGATATAGATTTAAATAAAAAATGGAAGATTTATAATTATCAAGAAACAGTAAAGAAGGTGACCGGTATAGATATTTTAAATACAGATCAAAAAGAAATTGAGCAAAAATTACAAGAATTAAAAATTGAATATGATTCCAAGGGTTTTAATTTAACCCGGGCTATAGATAATTTATGGAAATATTGTCGCAAGCAAATTGCTGGGCCAGGATTTTTGGTCGGCGTGCCTAAAGTTGTTTCTCCTTTAGCAAAAAGTTTTCCAGATCAGCCGGAAATTACCCAAAGATTTCAGCCGATTATTGCTGGTTCAGAATTAGGCAATGGCTATTCAGAGTTAAATGATCCCTTAGATCAAGCCGAACGATTTAAAGTACAAGAAAAATTAAGAGAAGCTGGTGATGAAGAAGCGCAAATGTATGATAAGGAGTTTGTAGAAGCCCTAGAACATGGTATGCCTCCAACCTGTGGTTATGGAATGAGCGAAAGAGTGTTTAGTTTTTTAATGGATAAACCAGCCCGAGAATGTCAGATATTTCCATTAATGAAACCCAAGGAGTAATTGATTAATAGTTTAATTGTATAATAGGTTAATAGCATGACTAGAGAAGAGGCCATAGGCTTAATTAAAAGTCGAATAAAAAATCAGAATTCAATTAAACATATGTTAGCTACGGAAGCCATCATGAGGTCCTTAGCTAAATATTTTAAGGAAGATGAAGAAATGTGGGGTTTGGCAGGCTTATTACATGATTTGGATATGGAAGATGAAGAATGTTTAGCTGATCCTAGTTTACATGCCAATAAGGCCGCCGATGAATTAGATTCTTTAGGAGTAGACAAAATTATTACTGATGCGATTCGAGCGCATAATGAAATGACTGGCAAATCTCGCGATACTTTAATAGAAAAATGTATTTATGCGGTTGACCCTTTAACAGGTTTAATTGTTGCTTCCGTTTTAGTTTTACCTTCTAAGAAATTAGCGGATTTACAATTAAAATCATTACAAAAAAGATTTAGAGAAGGTAATTTTGCTAAAGGAGCCCGTCGAGAAGGAATTAGTGCTTGTGCGGATTTTAATATGGAGTTAGAGGAATTTTTAGAAATTGGTTTAAGGGCCATGCAGGGCATTTCAAATGAATTAGGTTTATAAATAATTAAAATATATTTCTATGAAAAAAGTATTATTTTTATTAGCCACTGGTCTCCTGTTAACATCTTTGTATGGCTAACATAGAGAAAGACAAAGATTTAAATAATAATGAAGAAAGCAAAGTTATGGTAAAAGAACATATATTAGCGACTATAAAAACTAATAAAGGTGATATTGAGTTGGAACTTTATAAAAAAGCAGCCCCAATTACAGTAGATAAGTTTATTAAATTAATTCAAGAAAATTTTTATAATAATATTAAATTTCATTGAGTGATTGAAAATTTTATGATTCAGACCGGTGATCCAAATACTAGGGGAGAGGATGGAGTTGATTTCGTTTATGTTGATGATCCTTATGATCCTTATGATAATCCCGATGAATTGCCCATTGCCGGAACTGGAGGTCCAGGATATAGCTTTAAAGATGAAATTGATCCTAAATTAAAATTTGACAAAGCTGGGGTTTTAGCCATGGCTAATTCTGGACCAAATACCAATGGTTCGCAAATTTTTATCACCTATACAGCAACTCCTTGGTTAAATAATAAACATACAATTTTTGGCCAAGTTGTTTCTGGACAAGATGTTGTTAATGCAATTGAGCAGGGCGATGTTATTGAAAAAATAATTATTAAGTAAAAAGTAAAAAGTCAAAAAGTTGAAAGTACTTTCAACTTGAAACTTGAAACTTTAAACTATTTTATGTTAGACATACAAAAAATTCGAAACAATCAAGAGGAAATTAAAAAAGTTCTTTTAAAAAGAATGGATGAGGTTGATTTGGATGAAATTTTAGAATTGGACAAACAGAGAAGAGAATTTATTGTTAAAATTGATAAATTAAAATCAGAGAGAAATAAAAATTCTAAAACAAAACCAAGCTTGGAAATTATAGAACAGATGAAAAAAATAGGTGAGGAAATTAAGGGTTTAGAGAAAAATTTTAATCAAGTAGAAAAAGAATTTAAAGACAAGTTATCATCTTTGCCAAATATTCTAGCTGAAGATGTGCCAATGGGGGGAAAGGAAGATAATAAAGTTATTGGCACTTATAAAGAAAAACCCAAATTTAATTTTAAAATTAAAGACCACATAGAATTATCTACTTCTTTGGGGTTAATTGACTATGAACGAGCTGCTAAAATGTCAGGAGCTGGTTTTTGGGCTTACGTGGGCCAGGGAGCTGAATTAGAATGGGCTTTATGGAATTATTTCCAGGATTTTCATCAAAAAAATGGCTATAAATTTTTATTATTGCCCTATTTATTAAATCAAGAATCGGCTTATGCCTCGGGACATTTGCCAAAGTTTAGGAAAGATTTGTTTTGGACTGACCAAGGCCAACTTTGTTTAAACGCCACCAGTGAAATGATGCTTTTAAATTATCATCGGGATGAAATTTTAGAAAATTTACCTTTAAAATATTATGCCTTTTCTAGTTGTTTTCGCAAAGAAGCTGGAGCTTATCGCACTAAAGAGAGGGGAATGATACGCGGGCACCAGTTTTATAAAATTGAAATGTTTCATTTTGCTGAACCAGCCAAGAGCGAGGAGTCATTTAATGAATTGTTAAAAAACGCCGAAGAATTAGTTAAGGGACTGGGATTACATTTTCAAACTGTAAAATTGGCAGCTCAGGATGTTAGTTTAGCCATGGCCAAAACTATGGATTTAGAGGTTTATTTTCCAAGCATTGATATTTATAAAGAAGTTTCTAGTGTTTCTAATGCTTTAGATTATCAATCCCGACGAGCTAACATTAAATATCAAGACAAGAATAAGAATAAAAAATTTGTTCATACTTTAAATGCTTCTGGATTAGCTACCAGTAGAATATTGCCAGCGATTTTAGAACAAAACCAACAAAAAGATGGTTCAGTTAAAATTCCCAAAGTATTGAGGAAATATTTAGATTTCAAAATATTAAAAGCAAAAGGAGTAAAATAATGTTTAAAATAAAAAAATCCTTAAATTCTATTAAGAATAAATTAAGGTTAAATTTTTATAACCATCCCCAAACCTACAAAGTTAATTATCGGGTGGAAGTTTTTAATAATAGCGACTTTAAAAAAGAGTTTTTTTTAGTTTTGCCAATACCTAGTAATACTAAATATCAAAGCATTTTAGATTCCGTAAGTTTTTTTCCTCAGATAGATGGCAAGGGAGAAGATTTAAAATATGGAAATAAATATGTTTTTTGGAAAATGAATTTAAAAGTTCAGGAAAGTTTTGTCGTGCAAGAAAATTTTTCTATTAAAGTTAAGCCTCGTTCAAAAATTTTAGAAAAAGGATTAAAGCTACAAGATTATGAAGATGAGACAAAAAATCAGATTTATAAAGAAAAAAATAGTTTTTTGAATTTAGAAAATGATGATATTCAGGATTTGGCGGATGAAATTGTTAGAGATGAAGATAGAATTGATGAAATTTTGCAAAAGATAAATAATTATTTAATTGCCAATTTTAAATATGGAGATCCAATACCGGGTCTTTATTCCGCTAAAGATGGCCTAAGTAGGAAATGTATTGATTGTGGTGGTTTTTCTTCTTTATTTGTCTCTTTGTGTATTTTGAGGGGTATTCCAGCTAGAATTTTATCTGGTTTTTGGGCTGGTTACAAAAATAATACTATGCATGCTTGGCCAGAAATTTTATTGCCAAATGAGAAATGGATGCCAGTAGATCCAGCTGTTGAATATTTATATCGGCATGAAAAAACTTTAAAATTTGGGTCTTTAGATAATTTAGATAATATAGGGAGTGATAGAATAGTTTTTTCTCAGGGCTGTGATATTCCAATTATATTAGATAATAAAGAATTTAGAGTTCCAATTTTACAAACCCCTTTTATTTATCCAAAAGAAGGACTGGAAATTAAAGTAGATTTTTTAACTGAAAAAAGTTAATGATTTTCAAAAAAACAATCTTCACTGGTTTTGCTCCTAATTTAAGATTTGCTGATGTTTTAATATCTTTAAAATTTTTATGCCTGCCGTGGAATTGGCCTAAAATTATTTCTGGAAATTATCCTCAGAAAGTAGAAGAAAAATTAAGGAATTATTTTCAATCTAAATATTGTTTTAGCTTTGATAGTGGTCGCAGCGCATTACACTTAGCCCTAAGGGCTTTGGACGTCCAGGCCGGGGATGAAGTTTTGGTTCAGGGCTATACTTGCGTGGTAGTGTCCAATGCTATTAATTGGACTGGGGCTAGGCCAATTTATGTTGATGTACAAAATGATTTTAATATGAATGCCGAAGATTTAGAAAAGAAAATCACAGCCCGATCAAAAGTTTTAATAATTCAGCATACTTTTGGAGCTTCGGCCAATATAGATAAATTATTAACTATTGCCAAAAAATATAATTTGAAAATTATTGAGGATTGTGCACATTCTTTAGGCACCAGATATCAAGGTAAATTAACTGGCACTTGGGGCGATATAGGCATGTTTAGTTTTGGTTCAGATAAAATTATTTCCTGTGTTAGGGGTGGGGCTTTAATCACCGATAAACAAGAAATAGGCCTAAAATTAAAAACTATTCAAAACAATCTTCCCCAGTCGCCATTAGGCAGAGTCTTGCAGCATTTATTTCATTATCCAGCTTTTTGGAAGGGAAAAATATTTTATAGTATTTTTTTAGGTAAATTAATTTTATATGTTTTTAAGAAATTAAATATTATTAATAAAATTATTTATAAGCCAGAAAAGAGAGGAGAGCCAGATATTTTTTATCCTGCTCAATTACCAAATTCTTTAGCTAATATTTTATTTGAGCAATTAAAAGATTTAGAAATAAATTTAGCCCATAGAAAAAAAATTGCTCAGATTTATAATCAAAAAATTAATAATCGATATATTGAATTGCCTTGGATAGATCATAAGATTGATTTGCAGAATAGCGTTTGTTTGAGGTATCCATTATTAACTAATCATTTTAGAGAATTAAAAATTTATTTAAAAAAGAAAAACATTATTTTAGGAGATTGGTATCGACCAAATATCGCTCCGGCTGATATTGATTTTTCTCAAACCAAATATCAAAAAGGCACTTGTCCAGTGGCAGAGAACCTGTCTGCCCGATCAGCTAATTTGCCAGTAAATATAAATATTAGTTTAAAAGACGCCCATAGAATTATTAAGGCCATTAATTTTTTCAAACCATGAATTATAAAATTAAAAATATAGATTCCAGAGAGGAGTGGGCTAATTTTGAACAAAAATATAGTCCGCATACTTTTTTACATACTTGGGAATGGGGCTTGGCTCAAGAGGCATTGGGTTATAAAATTTTTAGATTAGGAATATACCAGCAGAATGAATTAGAGGGCATCGTCTTTATTTATAAGATAAAAGCCAAAAGGGGATCGTTTTTATTTTGTCCCCACGGACCATTAATTAATTATCAAGAAAAAAATATTTTTAGTGAATTAGTTGATTATATTAAAAAGTTAGCCCGGCAAGAAAAAGTTGATTTTATTAGAATCAGCCCGTTATTAAAAAACAGCCAAAATAATCAAAAAATATTTAAGAGTTTGGGTTTTAGAAATGCTCCTATTCACATGCATCCGGAAATTGCTTGGATATTAAATATTAAAGCAGACGCAGATCGTCTTTTGGGGGACATGAAAAAAAGAACCAGATATTCAATTAATAAAGCCCAAAGAGATAAAGTGAAGATTATTAAAACTAAGAGCTTGGATTATATAGATGAATTTTATAATTTATATCAAAAGACCGCCGACCGGCAGGATTTTGTGCCTTTTTCAAAAAAATATATTCAAAAAGAATTTGAGATTTTCAGTTCTCAGGATAAGGCCATGATGTTCTTCGCTTATTATCAAGATGTTCCCATAGCAACTGCTATAATTATTTTTGCCAATAATTCCGGCTTTTATCATCACGGCGCTTCTATTAGAAAATTTGCCAAAATTCCAGCTGCAGAGCTTTTACAATGGGAGGCTATTTTAGAAGCTAAATCTAGAGATTTAAAGCTTTATAATTTTTGGGGAATTGCCCCAGTAGATAAAAAGAAACATCCTTGGCGGGGCTTGAGCAGATTTAAAATGGGTTTTGGGGGATTTGCTGAAGAATATATTCATGCTCAAGATTTAATTTTAAGCCCAAAATATTTTATCAATTATTTAATTGAAAGCATTAGAAGGATTAAAAGAGGATATTAAAATGTATAGACATATACCCAAAAATCCATCTTGGAAAAAAAATGTTTCTTTTAAAAGAAGAAAAAGTTATAGTAGAAGCAGGATTACAGAGTATTTTTCCCAAAGCGCTAAATTAAAATGGCAAACTCGAGTTTTAATCCTTTTTTTGGCGTTTGTTTGTATATATTTTATTTATATTATTTTATTTTCTAATTATTTTAAAATAAATCAAATCATTGTTGAGGGCAATGAAGAAATTTCTACTCAAGAAATTGTTGAAAAATGTGAACAAATGTTAAATACAAGAAGTTTATTATTTTTTAAGAATAATAATTATTTTTTGTTCGCAACCGGCAAAGTAGAGGAGAGATTGGCTCAGGATTATTTATTTAATTATTTACGGGTAGAGAAAAAATATTTTTCTACTTTATTTATAAAATTAGAAGAAAGGCCTTATAAATTATTGTATACAGCCGATAATCACAATTTTTTAGTTGATGAACAGGGAGTTTTAATTTCCCGGGTTGATTTACCAGAAGAAAATGAGATTATTATCAAAGAAGTTCCGCAAGAAATTATTATTAATCAAGAAGATATTGATAAACAAAATAATAGAATTGTTAGAGATCATCCGCTTTATCAGGACACTAATAGCACTTCTACTGTTTTTGTTTGGTCCGACACAGAGCAAGGCCTGATTGTCAAAGAAGAATCAATTATATCGCCAATAGAAAAAGAAGTTTATCCAGATATACCGAATATTGGAGATAAATTTTTTAGTGAAAATATAATAGAGAATATTTTATATTTAGATTATAATTATAAAGAGAAATTTGGTTATCAGAGAAAATATTATGAATATCAATTTGATAGGCCGAATTTTTTAATTTTAGTTACAGATAATTTTAGAATTTATTTTAAAATTAATGAAGATTTAGAAAGTCAAATCTCTAATCTATATCGTTATTTAATAGAGGAGGGTAATAAAAAATTAGATGATATTGAATATATTGATTTAAGGCAAAAAGATCAAATAATAATAAAATGACCAAAAAATCATTAAATTAAAAAATCAATTGACTTCTAGATTTTTTGTTTTTTTGTTTTTTTGGTTTAGAACCTTAGTATTTTTGTGTTTTAAATATATTTAAGAAAAAATTAAAATAAGAATATGAGAAAGAAAATAATTGGAATTATGGGCTGGGGGGAAATTGGTAAGTCAGTGGCTAAATTATATCCAAAATCAAAATATGAAATTTTGTCCAAAGATTTAAAACAAGATAATTTAAAGAATAACAAAGTGGATGTTTTGCATATTTGTTTTCCTTATAGCCAGG
Organism: uncultured Gammaproteobacteria bacterium; assembly: GCA_964639335.1. Taxonomy (GTDB): domain Bacteria; phylum Patescibacteriota; class Patescibacteriia; order UBA1558; family S5-K13; genus JAIOTH01. Next base: position 10,131 of record CAZXCJ010000019.1, read on the forward strand.
ACTTTGTTAAAGAATCCGCACAACAAGTAAAAAAAAATAGGCCGGGGATTACTATTATTGAATCTACCGTGGATGTTGGTACTACTAAAAAAATTAATCAAATTTTAAAAACCAAATATGTTGTTCATAGTCCAGTAAGGGGCATGCATCCTGACTTGACAAAAAGTTTAAAATGTTTTATAAAATATATTGGTGCTGAAACTAAAACAGCGGGGGATAAAGCAGCCAGAAATTATCGTGACATAGGAGTTAAAGCCAAGGTATTTACACCATCAGAAAGCACGGAGTTGAATAAGATATTATCAACTTCTTATTATGGGCTTTGTATTGCCTGGACCGGTGAAATAAAAAGGTTATGCGATAAATTTGGCGTAGGCTTTAAAACTTTTGAGGGTTTTAATAATTCTTATAACGAAGGTTATAAAAAAATGGGCAGAAAAAATGTTATTCGGCCGACTCTTTATCCACCCAAAAAAGGTATTGGGGGCCATTGCGTGTGGGAAAATGCCATAATGTTTAACTCTAAAGCTAAATCTGATTTTTTAAAACTTATTATAAGAGCAGGTAAAGATAAAAGTGCTAAAAAATTAAAAATTAGAAAAAGAAATTAATTTGTTTAGTTTTATTTTATATAGTATACTCTTAATAGAGTAGTTTTTTGTGGATAATAATAAGAGTTCGCATAATATAGGTTAATCGAACCTAAATATAATAATTCATCTAAAATAAGCCATGAAGTCCAATATCCCTATCCCCTGTCATTTAAATGATTTTTTAGATTATTTAGATATTGAAAAAGGTTTATCTAATAACTCTCAAAAGAATTATCATCTTTTTTTAAATAAGTTTTTTAATTGGTTAGAAAGAAATAATAAATCCAAACTTAAGCCGCACGAATTAACTTATAAACATATTTGGGATTATAAACTTTATCTATCTCGTTCTAAATCTACAGTGACTAATAAGAATTTAAAAAGAAAAACTCAAAATTATTATTTGATAGCCCTAAGAGCTTTATTGGATTTTTTTATTGATAGAGACATTGAGTGTCTCCCCTCTTCTAAGATAAAATTGCCCAGGGTCAGCAGGGATAATGTGCCAAAATTTTTAAGTTTAGAAAAAGTTGAAAAATTGTTATTACAACCAGATGTTGATAATAAAATAGGTTTAAGGGATAGGGCAATTTTAGAAGTCCTCTTTTCTACTGGTATGCGGGTAGCGGAGCTAACCTCTTTAAATAGAGATCAGTTTAATGATCTAAAAGCAGGGGGAGATTTAGAAATAACTATCATTGGTAAGGGGGATAGGCCGAGAACAGTTTATTTTTCAAAAAGGTCGTTTGACTGGTTAAAAAAATATTTAGACAGTAGAATCGATTTAGATAAGGCTTTATTTATACGTTATTCGGGAAAAAAATCTGATTCAAAGAGACTTTCTATTAGATCTATAGAAAAATTAGTGAAGAAATATGCCAAATTATCTGGATTACCAATAATTACGACTCCTCATACTTTAAGACATTCTTATGCTACCGATCTTTTGACTCAAGGCGTTGATTTGAGAACGGTTCAGGAATTTTTAGGACATAGCAATATTTTGACTACGCAAATATATACACATATTACCAATAAAAGATTGAGGGATGTTCATAAAAAATACCATAGCGGTAATCGCTTGAAAAATAATTAAAATATATGACTAAATGTTTAGTTTAAAATGCCACTAGATATATCCATGCCTTGGATAGATTTGCAGAAGAAGTATATAAAAAATTTCATCCTTTAAAATAGAAATAATAAATCCCCCGCCTTTTTTAAAAAAGGCGGGGGATTTTCGTAGATATTAATTTCCTAAATAAGTTAAGGGATTAACGGGTGTTCCGTTTACCCTTACTTCAAAATGGAGATGAGGTCCAGTTGTTAATCTACCAGCCCCTTTTGTTCCCGGCATACCGCCAGAAAGGCCTATTTTGTCTCCCTGTAAAACGAAATCTCCATTTTTAACGTCTATGCGCGAGACATGACCATAAACGGTAGATAAACCATTGCTGTGGATTAACATGATATAACTATATCCATAACCATTATCTTTGGCTATCGCAACATAACCCGAACCGGCAGCCTTTATTGGTGTTCCTTGTGCAGCTCGAATATCAATGCCAGGATGTTCAAATATTCTGCGAAAAGGATAATCTGGGTCGTGAAAATATGCAGTAATATATTTGGACGGCATTGGCCAGATTAACTCTCCATCATCATCTGGTATTTGTCCTGTTTCAGAAAGTTTACGGCGAGCTTGTTGTTCGTATTGAGTTATTAAAGTATTGGCTTCTGCTTGTTCTTGTTGTAATTCTGAAATTAAGTTATAGAATTTGGATTCATCATTTTCAGTTTCAGCTAGATATAAAAATTTAACGCCCTGTTCTTCTTTTAATTTATCGTTTTCCATTTCTAACTTTCTTTTTAAACTTTCCAATTCGGTTTTTGATTTAGCCAAACTATCATTCTTTTTTTCTAGCCATTTCTTTAATTCACTCAAAGTGTTTAATTTTAAATTTAAATCAGACTGGAGGGACTTTAATTTATTTATTTCATCAAAAAAATCACTTAAATTATCATACATTAATAAAATTTTGAGATAATTATTTTTTTCTTCTTCTTGATACAAATTTTGCAATGAGCTTTTTATCCTTTTCTTATTTAATTCTATTTCCTTTTCTTTTTTATTCATTTCTAGATTAATAGATTTTATCTCTAATTCAGTGTTTTGAATCTGTAATTCTGTAGTTTGAATGCCCAATGTGCGGTCAGCAATTTTATTATCTAGGGTGGATAATTCATTTTGTAAGCCAAGGGCCTCTTGCTGTTTTTGCTTTATTCGGTTTTGATATACTTGTCTTTGTTTGTTTAGCTCTTCAATTACTCTTTTTTGTTCAGATATTCTTTTGTTTAATTCTTGGATAGATTCAGATCTTGATTGATTAAATGGAATTAAAATAAGAACCATTAAAAAAATGCTTAGTATTTTTTTTATATTTTTGTTTTGTTTGCTCATGGTTTTATTATAGCGAATCGTTTTAAAATTTCAAAACATTATTTTAATCTATCAATAGCTTTTTTGATTCTATTTAAACTTTCTTCTTTGCCTAAAATCCACAGTATTTCAGCCGGGCTAGGGCTTTTTTCTAATCCAGAAATAGCTACCCTGACAGGCCAAAATATGTCTCCGGCTTCTAATTCATTATTATTTACTATGTTTTTCAAGTTATTGTCTAAATTTTTTAGAGCCCATTCCTTTATTTTTTCTAATTCATTATAAATTATTTCTAAACCCCTTAAAGTTGTTTTGGCATTGCTTTTTTTAAATATAAGCATTTCGGGATTATAATCAGGTAGTTCAAAAATAAACTTACTGGATTCCCCTAGTTCAGATAGATAATTTAATCTACTTGACAAAACTATAAATATATTTTCTAACTTATTTTTATCTAAATTTTTAGGGAAATATTTTTTAACTTTTTCCAGAAGCTCTTGATATCTTTTGCCTTTTTCTTTTACTATATTACGAACATATTTAGCATTAAACCAATTAAGCTTTTCAATATTAAAAATGGCTCCAGCTTTGTTTATTTTAGCAACATCAAAATCTTTAATTAACTCCTCTAGTGAGTAAATTTCTTTGGTTGTTTTTGGATTCCATCCTAAAAATGCTATATAGTTTAAAATAGCTTCTGGAAGATAACCCTTTTTTAAAAAGTCCTCTGCTGCCACATCTCCCTGTCTTTTAGAAAGTTTAGTTTTATCGGGATTTAATAATAACGGCAAATGTATAAATTTAGGAATTTTCCAGTTAAACATTTGATAAAGCAAGATGTGTTTAGGAGTCGAGGGAAGCCACTCCTCTCCTCTGATAATATGAGTGATATTCATTTCATGATCGTCAATTACTACTGCCAAATGATAAGTAGGATAGCCATCAGATTTTAATAAAACTTGGTCGTCCATATCGTTTGTGTTGATTTTTACTTGACCGTAAACTTCGTCTTGAAAAATAATATCTTGATTATCGGGAAGTTTTAATCTTACTACACGGGGTTCTTTATTTTTTATTTTTTGTTTTATTTCTTCTTTAGACAAATTTAGACAATGACGGTCATATTTGGGAATTCTTTTTTCAGCGATTTGTTTTTTTCTCATTTCATCAAGTCTTTCTTTGGTGCAAAAACAGTAATAAGCCCTATCATTTTTAATTAATTGTTCAATATATTTTTTGTATATTTTTAATCTCTGAGATTGATAAAAAGGACCCTGGTCGAATTTTATTCCAAAAGTTTTTAAAGTTTCAATAATCTTTTTGTCAGCATCCTGAATATGCCTTTCTCTGTCCGTATCTTCTATTCTTAGTACAAATTTTCCATTATTTTTTTGAGCAAACAAATAATTATATAAAGCCGTTCTAAGGCCGCCAATATGTAAACGGCCAGTTGGGGAGGGAGCAAAGCGTACTTTCATAAAATTAGTTGAAAGTTTCAAGTTGAAAGTTTCAAGAAATCTGAGCTTGTAACTTGTAACTTGTAACTTTATTACTTATTAATATATTGATTAATTTCTTTTAAAACTGTTTTTACCAGTGAATGTCTTATGGGATGTATTGTTTTTAAAAGTTCATCTTTATCAAGCCATTTGTAGTTTTGATGTTCTTCCTCGGGGTTGGGAGTTTCGTTTTCAGTCTGTTGTAGATAAAAAATTGTTTGTTCTTGTCCACACCATTTTTTGTTATATTGGATAGTTTTTTGAGGCGTATTGTGGGGCCAATATAGAGGCCAATAATACCTTTTTAATTTATCTATTCTACCAATAATTTTTAATTTAGTAAGCTGGGTTTCTTCATTCATTTCCCTTAATACTGCCTGTTCAGGCGTTTCATTTTTTTCTATTCCACATTGGGGAAATTGCCAGTGGTTTAAATTTTTTCTTCTATTTAAAACCAATACTTTATTATTTTCGTAATTTATTATGACGCCAACCACATTTTTTCTAAATGGTTTTAATAAATAAATTTTCCATTTGATTAAATCAAAACCAAATACAATAGTGGCATTAAATATCCTCTGGGCTCTATAAGGTTGTAAAAACCATCTCCACAGCCACTCTAAACCAATTTTTCTCATTAATCTTGGGGCCCGGATTGTTTTTCCGGATAGAAAATCTAATGTTCCTCCGACTCCTATTGCTAATTTTATATTAGGAAATTTTTTTAAGTTTTTATAAATCCATTTTTCCTGAAAAGGGGCGCCATAGGCCACAAATAATATTTGGGCCTGGCTTTGTTTTATATTTTTAATAATTTTTTGATTTTCTAAATTTGAAATATTTTGAACATCTTTAAAGCCCTCTTCGGCCCCGACTATTTTAATATTTTTATATTTTAATTCTAATTTTGTCTTGGCAATTGCAGCGGCATTGTTTTGACCGCCTAACAAAAATATTTTATAACCCTTTTCATTGGCTAATTGGGTTATTTTATAACTTAAGTCTACACCAGTAACGCGATGATAAAGGGGATCTCCCAAAAACCAGGAACCAAATATTAAACCAAAACCATCGGGCAATGATAAATCGGCATTATTTAAAATAGCTCGATAATTGGTGTTTTTGCTGGCTTTTAATATAATTTCAGGATTGGGAGTAACAATATAATGTTGATTTTTATCATTAATAAAACCCTCTACTTTATTAAGAGTTTGGGAATAATTAATTTTATTTATTTCTGTGCCAATGATGTTAACTTTAGTCATAATATTGGTCATTAGGCATTAGCCCGCCTTAATTTTTATAAAATTATGGCGGGTAGGCGTTAGGAAATTAAGTTGTAATTTTTTATAATTTCGTAAATTGGTCCGGTTGGAGTCAGAGTACTTTTCATTAGATCAATATTGTTTATCGAGCATTCATTTTCATATTTAAATTCATATTGTGATCTGTCTATGTATCCCTTAACTCTACCAATTGTTATATGTGGTGTAAATGGATGGTTATTTTTTGGTATGAATTTTAATTCTTGTTGTAATAAATTTAAAAATGCATTAATTTTATTTTTTGTCTCTGATGCAATAATTCCTTGCAGGGCGATAATTTTAGGATGGCTAAATTCTGGAAAGAAAATAGTGTTTTTAATCTCTAAATTTATTTTGGGAATTTTTAGATTATTTTTTAAAAAATTTTGTAATTTTTCTAATTGCCCCTCCTCTATCCCACCAATAAATTTAACAGTAATATGTAAATTGTCAAAAGCTGTCCATTTTATTTTTGGAGTATTAATTTCATGATATAAAGCAAAAATATCCTGCTTAATATCTAAGGGCAAGTTTAAAGCTAAAAATACTCTAGTCATAAAGTTATTTTAGCATATAAAAACAGGCTCATAAAGAGCCAGTTTTTGAATTATGAATTATGAATTAAGAATTTTGATTGAATTTTGAATTTATTAAATTTTAAATTAATTAAAAATTGTATTATTAGAAATTCATTTGAAATTTAAAATTAAAAATTGAAAATTGAACACGAAGTGTTACGTCCCGATTTCCCAAGAACTAAGATATTTTTTTTGTTCAGCAGTTAATTTATCAATATTAATATTCATGAACTTAAGTTTGGCTTGGGCAATCCTCTCCTCTATTTTTATTGGAACGTCATAGACCTTATTTTGAAATTTTTTATAATTTTTATTTATATATTCTGCTGTTAAGGCCTGGGTAGAAAAACTCATATCCATAACTGATGCTGGATGGCCTTCAGCGGCCGCTAAATTGATTAAACGGCCATTGGCTAGTAAATATATTTTGTGATTATTCTTTAAAGTATACTCATCAGTAAAATTGCGAACATCTTTTTTAATTTTTGAGGATATCTTTTTTAAACCAGGAATATTTATTTCTACATCAAAATGTCCAGAATTACAAATTATGGCCCCATTTTTCATTTTTTTAAAGTGTTGAATATTTAAAACATTAATATCTCCAGTTAAAGTACAAAATAAATCTCCAATAGGCGCGGCTGTGGCCATTGGCATGACCCTAAAGCCATCCATGGCTGCTTCTAAGGCCTTAATAGTATCAATTTCAGTAATAATAACATTGGCTCCCATGCCACGTGCACGCGTGGCAAAACCGCGACCACACCATCCATAACCGGCAACAACTATATTTTTTCCAGCTAGTAAAATGTCAGTGGCCCGGATAATTCCGTCCAAAGTTGATTGACCAGTGCCATATCTATTATCGAACAAATTTTTTGTTCGAGCATTATTGACAGCCATAATAGGTACCATTAATTTTCCTGCTTGCTCTAAAGCTTTTAATCTAATTACACCTGTAGTTGTTTCTTCCATTGAGCCTCGGATATTAAAGGCCTGTTTTTTATATTTGGAATGCAAAAGTGAAAGTAAGTCAGCTCCGTCGTCCATTGTGATTTGGGGATTATGTTGGACGGCTGATTCTAAGTGTTGATAATAAATTTGGCGATTTTCAGCTCGGCGGGCATGAACTTTAATATGATAATCTTTTACCAAGGAAGCTGCTACATCATCCTGAGTAGACAAGGGATTAGAGGCGCATAAAAAAACATCTGCCCCGCCGGTTTTTAATGTCCGCATTAAATTAGCTGTTTCACAAGTAACATGCATGCACGAAGAAGTTTTAATTCCTTTTAACGGCTTACTCTTGGCCCATTTTTTTCGAATTTGTTTTAAAACCGGCATATCATTGTCGGCCCATTGAATTCTTTTTTTACCTTGAGGAGCTAATTTTATGTTTGTAATGTCGTAATTCATAATTTTTAGTAAATAATAATAGCTTAATTATAGCTTTTCTGAAAAATTCTGTCGATATCTTTTTTTTAACTCTTTCCAATTAAAACCATGGGTTTGGGTGCCATATTTTTCTACAGTATAAACAGCTATTAATCCCGCGAATTGTCCAATTTTTTGGAGAGGCCAATCTTTTATTAATCCTGTAATTAATCCAGCTCGATAAGCATCTCCAGCTCCAGTAGGATCTGATGTGTTTTCTGCTTCAGCTGGTTTTATATTATATTCTTTATTTTTTTTGTAAATTTTAGAACCCCTCTCTCCTAATGTGATTATTAATATCTCGGTTTCTTTTTGTAAATCTATTAGAGTCCATTTAGTTTTTTTCTGAATTAATTTTATTTCATAGTCATTGCCTATTAGCGTCTTACTTTTACTAATAGATTGTTTTAATTGTGGTCCAGAAAGCGTGGCCACTTGCTGTCCGGGGTCAAATATATAAGGTATTTCATTCTCTTTAAATAACAAAGGCAGTTCTACCATGTCTATTGGATTTTGCGGAGCAACAATAGCTAAATCAATATTTTTTAAAGGAATAGGTTTTAAGCTGATAGATTCCATCATGGCGCCGGGAAAAAATCCAGCAATTTGATTATCAGCTTGATCGGTAATAATGTAGGCAGAAGCGGTCTTTTTGTCTTTAAAAATTTTAATTTTAGAAATATCAATATTATTTTTTAAAAACCACTGTTTATAGTTTTTAAAATCCTCTCCGACATTAGCCCAAGTTGTGAAGTTAGTATTCAGCAAGTTTAGATTATAAGCAATATTGCCAGCCGTACCACCATAGGATTCTCTAAATTCATCTACAAAAAAAGAAACATTAAGATTATGGATTTGTTCGGGCAGTATATTGTCTTTAAAATATCCAGGGAAATTCATAATCCTGTCATAAGCCATGCTTCCGGTGACTAATATTTTTTTCATCCTATTAAAGATTATTTTTTATTTTGTAAATTATTTACTTTTTAAGTATAATATTATAGCTCTAATAAAGCAAAGGTTTTGGGGGTGGATATCTTCTATTCACCCCGCCCTTCACGAAGGGCGGGGTTTACAAGTTTAAATAGGTGTGTTAAGTTTAAATATAAAATAAAAATTGAATATTAGGAGGACAAAGATGAAAAGCGTTGCTAAATACTGTCGCAAAAAGGTTTTGGTTTTGGCCTCTGTTAATAAGGAAATTACTATGGTTTTAGCTCCTCAACAAGAGCAAACCATTGCTCCTGGTACTAAAACAAAAGTTTTTTCTTTGCGTCAGAGTTCAGAAAACCCTAATCGAGTTGGTTGGCCCAAAGATCCATATAAATATTATATTGTATGGAAAAAGGGTGAACAAGAATGCCTGGTTTTTGCTAAAGAGGTTCGTTTTGATAGTTTTGCTGGTAGTTCTTTCAATGTTGTAGATCATTTATCTTCTTTGGGAATGGATAATCTTAGTTTAGCCGCCTTTGTTGATGATGGGCCCCTAACTAAAGAATTGTCTACTTATTGTCAAAATAAGAAGATAGAATTCATTCCGCTTTGGGCCTCGAATACAGGTATTACTTTTGTGATGGAAACCGAAGATAATCCTGATGCGGCTTTGTGTATGGAAAAACCAGCAGCAATTGATACTAGCATTAATCGTGACCTTATTTTTTCTCAAGATTGGGATATGATTATTACTACTAGCGTTTTTGACAATCAAGAGTTTTTAGATTTGATATTAGAATTGTTTTTGAAAAATCCCAAAGCAATTAAAGCCGTGATCCCCTCTTTAAGATTAGTAATGAATTCCGATCCACAAATCCAAAGAACCTTTAGAGAAATTTTGAAGCTAACCATTGTTTTTCAAGTTAACCATCGAGAAGCCAAAGAATTTGTCAATTCAGAGTTATCTTTGTTTAGGGAATTTGATGTGGTGAAAGAATTAGTAAGGCTAGTTAATAATCCAGTGACCATAGTTACTAAGGGTAAGTATGGCTCAGCCCTAATCGTTGAAAAAGATGGTGGAACTGATATTGTTAATCAAAGTGCTTTGAAACCGATTTACGGAGTTAAAAGTACAGTTGGTTCTGGAGATGCTTTTTTAGCTGGTTTTTTAAGGATTTATTGTCAGGCCAAACAGCGTCTTGATAATGAAACTCTGAGATTAGCCGGAAGGATTGGTTCTGAGGTAGCCATGCATAATCTTGGTTCTTATGGTGGTAACCTTTCTCTCGATCTAGAAAAAAAATTATCTCCGAATCAATTAATGGAGATAATACAAATTTTTAAAAGGCAGAATTAAACTCTGCCTTTTTTATTTATTTACTTTTTTTATTAATTTATAGTAAGGATCGTGACTAATTCTTTTGTATTTACCAAGAATTGGTTTCATATAGTCTAGATATTTTTTAGTTACTCGGAACTTGTCCCAGTCAAAATATTCATCTGGTAGAGGTCGATGCTTGATGGCATCCTTTAAATTAGTATTTGATATTTTAATCTGATTACCTTTTTTTATTAAACAAACCATTTTTCCATATTTTTCCTTCTTAATTAAATTAATAGCTTCCTTGCCCAATTTGATAGCATTTTTTTTATCAACATTAATTGGGTAACCACTTTGGAGATAATTTCCAGGATAAAGAGCTTTAACAGTTACGTCTTTCATATATTTTTTAACCTCTTCCCCTAAAGCCAAACAAATATAAGAACTTCTTTTAGTTTTGTAATGATCAAATTGGTCATTGTTTAATCTGTCTAATTTTTGTTTAAAATTTACTTCTTGAGCAATAACCACAGTAGCATAATTACCATTATCCTTATATTTAGTTTTAATGACCCTGAGCACTTTATTTAAATCTATTTCTTTTTCCGGAGGGATAATAACATCGGCATGTCCATAAGAAGCTGCTGCCGGAAGCCAACCAGCATTTTGGCCCAAGCTTTCAATAATGTAAATTCTAGAGAGAGCGTAGGCAGCATCTTTTTTTATTTCTATAGCAAAATTAGCTAAATAATGTGCAGCGCTAGGAAATCCTGGCGACCAATATGTTTTTGAAAGATCATTGTCTATGGTTTTGGGTATGCCAATAATTGGAATATTTTTTTGAGATAGTTCGTAAGCGGCTCCCATAGTATCATTACCACCAATGGCAATAAGATAATCAATATTGTATTTTTTAATTTGTTTTTCAACTTGTTTTAAACCGTCCTTGTGAGCCAAGGGGTGAGAACGGCTAGATCTTAAAAAAGTGCCACCAATATTTTTAATAGCACTTATATCTGTATTTGATAGATTAACAATTTTACCTTCATTTAGTAAACTGGCCCAGCCAAACATACCGCCCAGTATTTTGAAATTATTTTTTCGAGCAGAATTTATAACTCCATAAAGAGTTGAATTTAAGGCCGGAGCCAATCCTCCACCAGTAAATACTAAAATTGTTTTATTAGTCATTTTTACAATATTAATAATAGTTTAAATATAACAAAAAAATACCCCTAAGTCGAGATATCCTTTGTATTTTTTGGCAGGGGAGGAAGGAATTGTCCCTCACCTTTTGGCAGGGGTGCTAGGATTTGCCCAGCCCCTCTAGAAGGGCTGGGTTGGAGACTTTTATATAAAATTATAATTTATTAATTATGGCAGGAGCTGAGGGAATCGAACCCCCGACCTCGGTTTTGGAGACCGATGTTATGCCACTTAACTAAGCTCCCAGGTTTAATATTAAAAAAGCTAATTAGTATAATTAGTATAATTCGTACCCGTCTGCCATCGCCCACGGCGACCTGCCCGACATGCCATTGACGGCAGTCATGGCAGGCGGGAGCCAGTGGCGGGCAGGTATTAGCATCGTTACTTAGTTTCTTTGTGTAGGGTATGTTTTTTACACCATTTACAAAATTTTTTAAGCTCCAGTCTATTTTTAAGAGTTTTTTTATTTTTAAAAGTTCTATAAGTAATTCTATGGCATTCAGAACATTCTAATTTGACTAAATTATCTTGGGACATGTGTTTAATTATTAATGGGTTAATTGTTAATAGGTTAATTGTTTAATTGTTAGTAGAATAATTGGTAACTGATAATTCATAACTTAGATTTTATGTCTATTAACCTATTATACTATTGTTCAATTAAACTATTAATGAAGTGGAGCCGAGAACAGGATTCGAACCTGCGACCCACAGTTTACAAAACTGTTGCTCTACCAACTGAGCTATCTCGGCATAATTTTAATATATTTTTAACTATATATTATTAAATAATTATTTAAAATCTAATTATTATTTGCGAAGTTGGGCACCAACTGTCGCAGACCCCGAGCTTGCCGAGGGG
>CAZXCJ010000020.1:0-21155 GCA_964639335.1 uncultured Gammaproteobacteria bacterium
AAATAATTTAACAGGGTTGACAAAAATAGGCATATATGATAACATTTAGTAAATTATTTAAATTAAACAATTTTATACAATTTTATGGTTAAAAAATCAAGCAATCAAAGCTCTGAAGATTCTATTTTAGACAAAGTTATTGCCACAGAAAAAGCAAAAAACGGCTTTGATCCTAAAAAAGTAATATCAGAGATATTAAAAAACCTTAATGAAAGAGAAAAAGAAGTGCTTACTAAGCGCTATTCTTTGGATGGTGATAAAAAGGCTACTTTAGAAAAAATCGGCCAAAAATATGGCATTACTAGAGAAAGAGTTAGACAAATAGAAAATATTGCCATAAAAAAAGCTAAAGCTATTTCCGAAAAATTAGACCAAATAGAGGAGTTAAAAATTACAGCCAATAATTTATTAGATGAATATTTGGGTATTTTAGGTGAAAAAACTGTAATTAATAAAATATTGGACCCAGAAGCACAAGATTTGAAAAATTATTATATTACTAAATTTTTAATTACTAAATTATTAAATACATATTACGATATTAAAAAGGGAAACGAAGAATTTACAACCGCTTATTGTAAAAAGGATTATAATTTGGACGAATTTTATGATGCTATTAATAAAATTGTCCAAGTCTTTGAAAAAACTGAAGAGCCCGTATTAGAAAATAAATTATGGCATACTTATGAAAAAGAACCCGAAATCAATTTTGTTAACGATAAAATTAATGAAGACATTCTTTTAAATTATTTAATAGTAAGTAAAAAAATTAAAAAAAATCCTTTAGGCGAATTAGGGTTGGTAAATTGGAAAAGTATTACTCCTAAAAGAATGAGCCATAAAATTAAATTAATCATGAAAAATTTGGAAAGACCTCTCCATTTTAAAAAAATTGCCGAAGAAATTAATAAAATGAATTTTGATAAAAAAGTTGCCCATCCGGCCACTATTCATAATGAATTAATTTTAGATGACGATTATATTTTAGTTGGTAGAGGAATTTATGCTTTAAAAAATTGGGGCTATGAAGCCGGTAAGGTTTCTGACGTGGTCGAAAAAATTCTGAAAGAAAAAGGATCCCTATCCAAAAAAGAATTAATTGCCGAGGTTTCTAAAAGAAAAATTGTTAAAGACACAACTATTAACTTAGCTATTGTAAATAATAAAAATATTCAAAAAGATAAATCTGGAAAATATTATTTAGTTAAATAAATATACAATTATTATAAAAAGCATTCAATATATGTTATAATTTAATAGTGTTTTCTAACACTATTAAATTTTTTTTCAAACAAAAATAGTGTTATTTTGCTTTACACAAATAAAAACAAAAAATGGAAATAATAATAGACCTTAGTAGCATAACAAAAATTCTAGGGCCCAATCCCTTTGTTAATATAGCTAACCTTTTTATAAATGGCGGCTGGGTTGTTTTACTCATATCCTTGATATGGGCTTTTTATTTTGTCTATTTACATCATAAAAGAAAACAATATGTTAAAAATACTAAATTTACCCTTTTTGCCATAGATGTTCCCAAAGATAACGAACAAACAATAAAATCAGTAGAAGAACTTTTTAATACTTTGCACGGCACAAAACATGGAAGAACAATGTGGAATAAATATACTCAAGGCCATATACAATTATGGTTTAGTTTTGAAATAATCAGCATTGAGGGCTATATTCAATTTTTAATCCGCACTCCCTCTAAATTTAGTGCAGTTGTCAAATCTGCTGTTTATGCTCATTATCCAGATGCTGATATTACTGAAGTTGAAGACTATATGAGTTTAATACCTATGAATGCTAATGCTGAAAATTCTAAATATAGTGGCTGGGGTATGGAATATTATTTTTTAAAACCACAATATTTACCATTAAAAACTTATCTAAACTTTGAACATGCTTTAAGTAAAATATATGTTGATCCTTTAGCATCTTTGCTGGAAATAATGGGTAAAATCGGCCCTGGAGAATTTTTAGGCATTATGATTATGGCCGAACCCATAAATAGTGATGATATAGAAAAACCCGGTAAAAAGAAAATAGCAGATATAATGGGCCAAACATCTAATTCTAAAGATAATCTTTTTGATAAAATGATTAATACCTTTTTAAAGGGAATGAATAGCCTTAGTGAGGGCGTTTATCAACTATGGGGTGATATAGAAGAAAGTTCTGAAATGTCTCCAATGATGAAAACGCTCACTCCGGGTGAAAAAATTACTGTCGGGGCTATTGAAAATAAAATTGGAAAATTAAATTTTGAAGTAAGAATAAAATCATGCTATATAGCGCCCTGGGAAAAATTTGATGTATCAAAAGGAATTTATGGCATACAGGGAGCTTTTAAACAATTTAATGATTTAAATGCTCTTAAGGCAGAAAAAACCAAAGCTGAATATTTTTTTGTTAAAACAAGACGAAAATATTTAGTAAAAAGATTTTTAAAAAGATATACAGAACGCAATTTTTTTGAAAAAAAATACATTACTCTTTCTTCCGAAGAAATGGCCAGCATATACCATTTCCCACAAATATATGTTAGAGCCCCATTAATTAAAAAAGCGGAAACCAAAACAGTTGAGCCCCCTACTGATTTGCCTTTAGAAACTAACTTGGAATCTGAATTTATTAAAGACCAAGAAATAGCAAGAAAATTAGCAGAGCAAAAAATCATTGATTTAAATATAGACAATAAACAATTTGAATCAAAATTTGCCAAGGACAGGGACAAGAAAAAAGAATTTAAAAAGGAATTTATAAAAAAGGAATTAGAAGAAGACAAAAAGCCACCCGCAAATTTACCTACTGCAAAACAAAAAAATAAAAAAGGAAACTTAGAGCCTGCCCGCGATCGCGGGACGCGGCCAGGACCACCACCCAATTTACCATTAGCAGAATAAAATAAATACTTAATATAATGAATGACATCACTTTATTAGCCAAAACCGATTATAGGGGAGAATATAAAAAATTCGGTATTAGGCAGGACGACCGCCGGCGTCATGTTTATGTTATTGGAAAAACCGGCATGGGCAAATCCTGTCTAATAGAAAACATGGTTATTCAAGATATTCAAAACGGGCATGGAGTGGCCTTGGCTGATCCCCACGGTGATTTAGTAGAAAAAATTCTTAATTTTATACCTGCCAATAGAATTAATGACGTCGTTTATTTTAATCCCTCTGACTTTGAACATCCTATTGCTTTTAATGTTTTGGAAAATGTTGACGCTACTAAAAGGCATTTAATTTCTTCCGGGCTCTTGGGTATATTTAAAAAAATCTGGGCTGATTCCTGGGGACCACGTTTAGAATATGTTTTAAATAATGCTATTATGGCTTTATTAGAATATCCTGACTCAACTTTATTAGGTATCATGCGTATGTTGGTTAATAAAGAATATCGTCAGAAAGTTGTGCACCAAATTAGCGATCCAGTGGTCAAATCATTTTGGATAGATGAGTATGAAAAATACCCTCAAAAGTTTCAAGCCGAAGTTATTGCTCCTATTCAAAACAAAGTCGGAAGATTTTTATCTACACCTCTAACTAGAAATATAGTCGGTCAAGTTAAATCAAGTATTAATATTAGAGACATCGTTGATAACCGAAAAATATTATTAATGAATCTTTCCAAGGGTAGAATCGGCGAAGATAATTCCGCTTTATTAGGAGCAATGATTATTACCAAAATACAATTGGCTATCATGAGTAGAGTAGATATGCCAGAAGAAGAAAGAAAGGACTTTTGTTTATATGTTGATGAATTTCAAAATTTTGCTACAGAATCTTTTGCAAACATCTTATCTGAAGCCAGAAAATATAGATTAAATTTAGTAGTGGCTCACCAGTATATAGAACAATTAGAAGAAAGTGTAGCTGCGGCTATTTTTGGAAACGTTGGTACTATAATAGTTTTTAGAGTGGGAGCTGGGGACGCCGAATTTCTAGAAAAAGAATTTTTACCCTATATAACTCAGGAGGACTTAGTTAATTTAGCAAAATACAAAATATATATTAAATTAATGATTGATGGTATTTCTTCTAATCCTTTTCAGTCCTTAACACTGCCACCGGTACCCATGCCAGAAGATGGAGTAGAAATTATGGAAAAAGTAATTCGGGTTTCTAGAGAAAGATATACTACTCAAAGAGAAATTGTAGAACAAAAAATATTAAAATGGAGCGGAAATTTAGAAAATGATATTGTTGGTCAAGAAGAACATTCTGAAAAAAGAAAAAATCCCACTTCTCGAAAAACAGCAAAAAAATCAGAAAACTTTAAATCAGATGATGGATTAACAAAAACAAAATGTGACGAATGCGGCAAAGAAATTTCTGTTCCTTTTGAACCAGACGGCATTAGACCAGTTTATTGCAATGACTGCTTTGCTAAAAAGAAAGGGGAACAAGAATTAGAAAAACAAGCTAAAAAAATTACTTTAGAAGACGCCTTTAAGCCCAATAATGAAAATCCAGCGGAAGAAAAAGATGACGATGACGAAAATTATGAACCATTACATAAAGAGAGATAAGCGACTCTAATCCCCGAATACATCCGAATAATCCGAATTCGGGTCATTCGGGCATTATTTGGATAATTCGGATCGAGTTAAAATAATATATTAATATCACTTTAACGATGAATATAAACAATAAAATTAGACAATTAATTCTTGACATTAAAAACCTTAAAATCCAAGGTGCTACAAATGTATGTATTGCTAGTTTGGATATTTTAAAATTAGCTTCTGAACAAAATAAAAATTTACCCTTAAAACAATTTATTTTAAAAACAAAAAAAATTGGAATTAAAACAAGCCTAATAAGAGCAACTGAGCCAATGGCTCAAAATGCTGTTAAATATGTCTTTTATAATCTAGAAAAAACAAAACTTACCAATAGCAATCAAGCCCTGCAATTAATTAATAAATATGCTGATGAGTTTATCCAATTATTGAGGCACAACAAAAATAAAATTACAAAAAATGGCCAAGCTCTTATAAAACAAAATGATAAAATTCTAACCCATTGCCACTCTTCGTCTGTTGAAAAAATATTAATTAGTTCTAAAAATAAAAAAATAGAAGTCTATAATACTGAAACAAGACCATTATTTCAAGGCAGAATCACAGCTCAAAATTTAACAAAAGCTGGGATTAAAACCACAATGTTAGTAGATTCAGCTGCTGATTTTTTTATTTCTAAACATTCAGGCAAAAATTTAATGATGGATAAAGTAATAATCGGATGCGACTCAATTTCATGGAATGGTTCAATAGTTAATAAAATTGGCTCTTATGGAATTGGGCTTTCTTGTAAATATAATAAAGTGCCTTTGTATATAGCAGGTAATTTATTAAAGGTTGATTCTGATAATATTGTAGATATTGAAATTAGAGAGGATTCTGAGGTTTGGCAAAAAAAAGACAAAAATCATTTCGATATTATAAATTTCGCCTTTGATTATATTCCAGCTGAATTTATTACAGGAATTATTTGTGAATTTGGAATATTAAAGCCAAATGAAGTTAAAAAAGCAGTGCTAAAAAACTATCCGTGGCTGATGAAAAAGTAGAAAGTATAAAGGAGAAAGGTGGGTGAAAAAATAAAAAAACCTATCTGGTGCGCATAGAAAAAATCTAGAGGCGTGATAGGTATTGATATGTTTATTATATACATTATATATATAGTAGTCAAGTAAAATTTCTATTTATAATTATTCATTATGAAAAAAATAAACTAATATATTAAATAAATTTAAATATATGTCATCAAAATTTATAACCAATAATAAAGAGCAAAATTTAAAAAAACGTATTATTGAATTGATTAAGAACAGTGAAGAAATGCAATTTTTGGTCGGTTTCTTTTATTTTTCCGGAATCAGAGAATTATACGAAGGGTTAAAGTCAAATCCGAATATTGTAACTAAGGTTTTAGTTGGTTTAAGTGTTGATTATTCTAATTTTGGTCTGATTGAATTTTCGGAAAATGAACAACTATCAGATGAAGAAAAGACATACAAATTTTTTGAATCAATAAAAAAATCAATTAATACAGAAAATTTTGATATAAAAGAATTTTATGAGCAAGTACGTTTTTTTATTAAACTTATTCAAAAAGATAAGCTTATTATTCGTAAAACCTATAAACCCAACCATGCAAAGCTTTATCTTTTTAAACTTGATCAAAGTCAAGTCGGTAATAAAAAATTATTTATAACCGGTAGTAGTAATTTAACAAAGGCCGGACTTTCTACTCAAGATGAATTCAATGTTGAAATTGGCGATTATGGTTTTGAAGATGCTGAAAAATATTTTGATGAGCTTTGGGGTGAAGCAGTAAAAATCACTGAATATGATGACACAAAAAAGAAACTTATTGAGATAATTGAAAAAGATACATTGGTTAAAGAAGTTTCGCCATTTGAAGCCTTTTGTTTGGTTTTAAAAACCTACATTGATTCATTTGAGCAAAAAGAGATTGGCGAATCTTTAATCAAAATAATGGAAGAAAATGGTTATAAACCATATCAATATCAATTGGATGCCGTAAGGCAAGCACTATCTATAATTGAAAATAATAATGGTGTTATTGTGGCAGATGTAGTCGGGCTTGGAAAAACTATTATTGCTTGCGCCATAGCCAAACAACTCAAGAAACGAGGCATTGTTATTTGCCCGCCCGGAATTATCGGTGATAGAAATAAAAATTCTGGGTGGAAAAAATATCTTGAAGAATTCGGGCTTTATGATTGGGAAGTATGGTCTCGTGGTGATTTAAAAAATACCCTGGAATTTGTTAAAAAAGCAAAAGATCTTGAGGTTGTAATTGTTGATGAGGTTCATTGGTTTAGAAATCAAGACACAAAAAATTATGAACTTCTAAAAAATATTTGCCGAGAGAAACAAGTCGTTTTGCTAACCGCTACTCCATTTAACAATCGCCCCGGAGACATTCTTGCTCTGCTTAAGTTATTTATTACGCCTAAAAAATCATCTATTACTTTGGAAAGCAATCTTGTTGATCAATTCAAGGGTTTTAAGGGCATCTTTGACCGTCTTGGTTTTATAAAGAAGCACTGGAATTCGTCAGATAATACAAAAAGAGCTAAGGCGCAAAATTATTACAAAGGATTATTTGAAGAGGATAAAATAGATTTGAAAAAAGTAGCCGGAAAAGCACGTTATCTCGCAAAGCAAATAAGAAATGTTATTGAACCAGTGACAATCAGGCGTAATCGTTTGGATTTACAAAATAATCCGTTTTATAAAAATGAGGTAGAAAATCTTTCAGAGGTGGCAAATCCTCAAGAATGGTTTTTTGAATTAACCAAAGAACAGTTGGAATTTTATACTGAAATTATTGAAAATTATTTTGGCGATCCAGATGGTGGTGGAAGATTTAAAGGAGCTATTTATCGCCCTTTTGAATATGAAAAAGGTATTAAAGAAGAAATGAGCGAAGATGATAATCGTCAATTCCAACAACAACGAAACTTGTTTGACTTTATGCGACGATTATTGGTTAAGCGTTTTGAAAGTTCCTTTGGCTCATTTGAACAAAGTATTGAAAATTTCAAAAAAATTACTAGAGATAGCCAAAAATTTATTAATAAAACCGATGAGTATATTTTAGATCGCACTCTCTTAGAAAAGATCTATGAACTCGATGCTGATGAAATTGAAAAGTATTTACTTGAGTACGAAGAAAAAATTAATAAAGGAGAATATCCAAAAAATCATAAGCGTTATAAGCTTAAAGATTTTAAGTATAAGGATAAGTTTATTTTTGATCTGGAATCAGATTTGAAATTATATGATGAAATCTTATCTAAATTATCCGAGCTGGATTTGGTAAAAAACGATCCAAAAACAGCTTGTCTTGTTGAACACATAAAAGAAGAATTTGCCAAAAAACCAAATAAGGGCGAACCCAAACGAAAAATTATTATATTTTCCGAATATATTGATACAGTGCGTTATTTAGAGAAAGCGCTGGAAAAACACTATAGCGACAAAATGTTGGTAGTTGCAGGTAATTTATCAGCATCGAAGATAACTCAAATTAACAAAAACTTTGACGTGTCATATCCAGATCAAGAGAATGATTTTGAATTATTGTTGTCTTCTGACAAGATTTCGGAAGGTTTTAATCTTAATCGCGCCGGTATGGTCATCAATTACGACATTCCGTGGAATCCGGTGCGTGTTATTCAGCGATTGGGGCGCATCAACCGTATTAGCAAAAAGGTTTTTAGCGAGCTTTATATCGTGAACTTCTTTCCGTCCGAAAAAGGCGCAGAGCTGGTGCAATCCCGCGAAATAGCCGCTAACAAGATGTTCCTTATCCATACCGCGTTGGGCGAAGATTCAAAGATTTTTGATATAGACGAAGAGCCGACTCCAGCTGGTTTATTTAATCGTGTTCAACAAAATCCTGATAAGTTGGAAGAAGAAAGTTTTTATACCAAAGCGCTTAATGAATTTTTAAAAATAAAGAAGAAAAAACCGGAATTAATAGAAAGCCTCAAAAAATTTCCGCCAAGGATCAAGGTTGCAAAGCAAGGCAAAGAAAATGAGCTTTTAGTATTTTTTAAAAAGGGCCGATTATATGTTAGTGGCGCTCAAACAGATATGGAAAAAATAGAGCCATACCAAACTGTTTTTGAAGATGTGTTTGAAAAAGTAGTATGCACATCAGAAGAGAAGATGCTTAATTGGAATACAGATAAATTTTGGCAAGCCTATGTGGCAATTCAAAATTATAAAGATTTTCGTTTAGGTACAACCAGCGAGCAGAGCCTAGAAATGAAAGCCTTAAACAATCTAGATTTTCTAATCAGAAATAATAATGAAAAACTGATGCCTCACAAGGATTTTTTACGAACGCTTAAAGAAGATATTTTGAGTTATGGCACTTTGGCTGATTATACTTTGCGCCGGATTGCCAATTTTAAAGAAGACCGTATTAAAGACATTTATGAATTAAAAGATGAGATAGGAGAGGATTATTTGATTAAAGAAAAAAATCGTCAGAAAGACCAGAAAAAGGAAATTATTATAGCCATTGAGAATAAAAAACTATGAGCGAAGCCAAACAAATACTAGAAACGATAATCAACGATTTTTCGACTGAAAAACTCAGCCGTTTTTTTCGTGAAAAAAGCCGGCAATTTGTTGCTCGCGAAGAAAGTTACGCACGCTATAACGATGATGATTTCAGAAATGGCATCAAACTGGGCGAGATTAACTTTCCGGATAATGACAGCTTGCTTGTTTGTGCTTTTGAAGTAAAAAAAGAATTGTCTGAGCGTACTGGTAAAAAAGCGCAGTATGATAAAGCCAAAGCAATTTTAAAAGCGACAGAAAATCAAACATATTCAGCCAGCATTTTTATTTTTTATGATGCCAATGGCAATTTTCGCTTTTCGCTTGTGTATCCTGAATCAATCGGCACTCGCCGGCAATGGAATAATTTTCGTAGGTTTACTTATTTTGTGGGAAACGACCTAACTAATAAAACTTTTCTTCAAAGAGTTGGTGAGGGTAATTTTGATTCGTTGGAAAATATGAAAGATTCGTTTTCGGTAGAAAAAGTGACTAAAAAATTCTTTGATGAATTTAGAAAGATATTTGACAAAACAAAACAAGAATTTGAGAAAACCAACAAAAACACAGTTTGCTTGTGGCTAAAAGATAAATACTCAGAAGATGATTATAAAGAGCAAATAAACAAATTTACTTTTACTTTTTTGGGGCGTATTATTTTTCTTTATTTCTTGCTTCGTAAGGGTTGGATAGAAAACCAAAAAGATTACATCAGAAAAATAGCAGAAGACAACACAAAATTAAATTTATATTTAAACATTTTCCAGCCTTTATTTTTTGAAGTATTCGCCAAAAAAGAGGACGAAAGAACTCGAGAAATAAAAAATCAATATAAGGACACCCCTTATCTCAATGGCGGACTTTTTGAACGAAGTGAATTGGAAAGTGCAATGGATAAGTCGGGCATTTTTGTTTTTTTTAATGATGAATTCATTCGCGAAATAATTTTAAACTTTTTTGAGGCTTATAATTTTACCGTTGATGAAAATTCACCAGACGACCAGGAAATTTCAATTGATCCAGAAATGCTCGGCAAAGTATTTGAGAATACACTAGCAGAAGAAGAGCGAGGCAAAAAGGGCACTTTTTATACTCCAAGAGAAGTTGTTCATTTTATGGTTAAAGATTCATTGTGGCAATATTTGAAAAACGAAACCGATATTACCCCAGAGCTTATTCACGAATTTATCTATCATGAAGATTTTGATTTAGACGCGTTGCCTAAGGATAAAATTCGCCAAATTGATTTGAAATTAGAAAATATTAAAATACTTGATCCGGCGGTTGGTTCAGCGGCTTTTCCAGTGGAGATGATGCAGGTTTTAGTAAAAATCCGTAAACGCCTTAATGTAAGGGTAGGAAAAAACGTCAACGAAGTTTCACTTAAAAAAGATTTTATCAAAAATAATTTATATGGCGTGGATATTGATCCGTCGGCAATTGAAATTGCCAAACTGCGCTTGTGGCTGGCCTTGATAGTGGACTATGAAAAATTCGAAGCCGAACCATTGCCAAATCTGGATTTTCAATTCCGAGTTGGTAATTCCTTGCAGGAAAAAATAGACGACATTGATATTTTTAAAGAAGATATTCTCAGACAGCAAGGATTTTTTAAAGATGAATCCGAATATGAAAAGATGAAAAGCAAAATGATTAGCATTAAAGACAAATTTTACATTGCCAGAAACGAAGCTGAAAAAAGAAAACTTAAAAAAGAATTTGACGACCTCGAACATAAATTAATACAGGCAGTATTAAAAAAATATAGCGATCAATTTGAATCGCAAATCGATAATGTTGGCACTTTGGTAAGAGAGCAAAAAAATGCAAAGATTCAAAAAGAAATTGAAAAAACATTAGAAAAGATTGCAAACATAGAACAAAAGGTCAAAGACGGCACTTATAAATTATTTAAACCAGACTTTCATTTTTCCGAGGTTTTTGATCGCAAGAATAAAAATGGCGAAAAAATTGGCGGTTTTGATATTGTCATTGGCAATCCGCCGTATGGCGTTAAGGTGGAAGATAATATTAAAAAATGGCACTGTCTGGGAAGCAAGGATAGCTATGGTGTTTTTATTTCAACTGCCCTTAAAAGATTTTTAAAGCCCGGCGGAGTTTTGTCTTATATTGTTTCTGACACTTGGCTTACTATTAAGACACACAAACCTTTGCGCGAGCAAGTTTTAGCAAAACAACTGCATAAAATTGTCCGCGTGCATCAAGATTGCTTTGAAGCGACTGTTAATGCTTGCGTAATGAGCTTGACCAACAGTCCGGACAATAATAGCAAATTGCTTACCGCTGATCTGACTAATATCTCTACTCGCAAAGAGGTTGAAGAAATGCGAAGCAAGCTGTATCATTTGGCGGATTTTATCGGTCAATCCACCCCAAAATTCGCGGTTTATGAATATAATCAGGATTTAATCAAAACTAATTCCAATATTCCGATTTTCGTCGGCAGTCCGAAATTGTTTGCGTTGATGAATAACACGACTTGTCAGACGCAAGAAAAGGAAATTGAAGGGAAAACTGTAAAAGTTAGGCAGATAAAACTTAATAGTAAAACCATTGCATTGGTGAGGTTCGGCGATATTGCGGAAATTCGTCAAGGATTGGCAACTGGCGATAACCATTCTTATCTTTTTCAAAATCCGCAGGCGCGCGGAAGTTATAAAAGCATTGTTGAATATAAAAAATATCTTTTAACCGGAAGAGATTTGAAAAAAATAGCCATGAACGACAATTTGCGTTTAAAAATCATTGAAAAAGGATTCCATAAATCAAAAAATGAAAAGATTTTTGACGAAAATTTGTGGTTTGACGGCAGATATATTGTGCCCTATGACAAAGGTGGCGAAAGCGACACCGAAACTGGCTGGCTACCAAATTATTATGTGCCGACTAATTATTTTATTGACTGGAGTCAACAAGCGATAAAGCGAATGAAAACTCTCACAATTGGTCAACGCGATGGGACGAGCCGAATGGAAGTTGCTGGTGTATTTAGAAATACCGGGTATTATTTTAAAAAAGGTATTACTTTTTCTATTACCGGGATATATGCGCCATCGTTTAGAATGAATTCAATAGGCATTTTTGATGTAAAAGGTTCTTTTATCAAGCCACCATTTAATACGAAATTCGTATTAGGAATATTAACATCAAAAATTATAAAAATTATTTCAAAATTATTTATTTATAATTGCGTTGATATGCAGGTCGATGCTATAAAAGAAATTCCTTTTTGTGTCTTGGAAGACGAAAAAACATCTAAATTAGTAAGCCAAATTATAGAAAAACAAAAACAAAATCCCCGTTATGATTATATGAGCAATGAGCAAAAAGAAATTGATAAATTGGTTTATGAAATGTATGGATTAAATCGTGATGATATTCGTGAAGTAGAATATTGGTATGCTCGTAGATATCCAAAATTAGCGAGGTTTTGCGATATTGATCAAACAAACCAAAGCCCGCGAATACGAAAATCAAATTGATCAGCTTGTTTATAAACTCTACAATCTCACGCCGGAGGAGATTGGGGTTGTGGAAAAAAATTAACAAAATCCCGTTTGCTATTGACGGGATTTAAATCGTCTGATATTATGTAAATGGTTATAAGCTATCATAAAATAATATGAATAAAGAATTAACACAAAAACAATTAAAAGTTTTTTCTGCAATCAAAGAATTTATAAGCAAAAAAGGATTTTCGCCTACTTTTGAGGAATTAAGAAAATTACTTGCAAAAAAAGGAATGAAACTAAAGAGCAACAATAGTTTAGTTCAATATATTAGTGTATTGGAAGAAAGAGGGTTTGTGCAAAATTTTAAGAAGGTAAGAGGTATAAGATTATTAAACGAATCGGTTAAAAATTTTATTGCTGTACCGTTATTAGGAAACGCAAATTGTGGCGAGGCTTTAAGTTTCGCCGATGATTATATTGAAGATTACATCAATATTTCTAAAGAATATATTAAAGAAAACCAAAATGATTATTTTTTTGTTAAGGCAGTGGGTGACAGTATGAATAAGTCAAAGATTGATAATGGCGATCTGGTATTAGTAAAAAAACTACAAGAAAAACCACAATTTGGTAATATTGTTGTAGTTGCTATAAACGGATTAGGAATAATTAAAAAATTTCAAGAAATTAATGGAGTGCCAGTTTTGCTACCTAATTCTACAAATACAAAACATCAACCAATAATTTTACACTCTGAAGATCAAATCAATATTTGCGGTAAGATTGAAAGAGTGTTTAATTTTTCAGCTATGGAAAAATAAGTCGGATTTTCCTAAGGTTGATTTTAATAATTAAGACCGAAAGGTTGTTAAAAGGGAAACTATATGACAGAATTTTACAGATTTCCAGAAGATATAAATAAAGCACCAAATTCTGAAGGAGTTTATCTGTTATCAAAGAATGCTTTAGAAAGTGGAATTGTTTATGCTGGCAGAGCTGATGATCTTAATCAAAGATTGTCACAACATCCAGACCCAGAAAACCCTTGTCTCCAAAAGAAAGATATAAGTTATTTCGCTTATGAAGTAACTAGTAATTCTGAAAGTAGGGAGCAGGAATTGATCGATAAGTACGATCCAGAATGTAATCGTACTAACTAAAAAAGAACGGCTTGAGCGTGTGATAAAGTCTATCCACGCTCAGTCGTCCTTCTCACTAATTTAATTATAACCCAATTAAATCATATGTCAAAATTAACTAAAAAAATAAGGCCAACCGAAAATAATTTATCACAAATTCCAAATCAATCAGGAGTATATTTGTTATATAGAGGTGATTCAGATCCTTATGTCGGAAGTGCTGAAGCAGGCAGATTACAAGAAAGAATAAAAGAGCAAATAAACCAAAAAAGAGGAATAACAAGCATAAAATATAAACCGACAACAAGCAAACGGGAGGCATTGGATTTAGAGAAAAAATATAGAGATAAATATAATCCTGATCAAAAATATATTTGAGAATGATACGCCAAGCAGTGAAAACAAAAAATCAATTTTCACGGCGATTTTTGTTACAATAAAACCATTAACAAATAAAATCAAATCCTAAAAAAGAAAAAAGACAATCCGGAAGCGGATATAACGGATTTGGAGAAAAAAATTGATGAGATGGTTTATGAGCTTTATGGATTAACAGAGGAAGAGGTTAAGATTGTTGAAGAGAGTTTTAAAAAATAATTTTACTTAAACTTAAAAAAATAATATGCAAGATATTATATGCCCGCATTGTAAAAAAGCTTTCAAAGTCGATGAAGCCGGATTTGCAGATATACTTAAGCAAGTTCGCGACCATCAGTTTGAGAAAGAATTACATGAGCGGTTAGAAATAGCAGAAAGAGAGAAATCCAATGCCGTCAAACTCGCCGAGTCTAATCTTAAAAATACCTTACAAGAGGAATTTGCAAAAAAAGAATCCGAAATTGCCGAAATGAGGTCAAAGATTGACAAAGCAGAAGTCGAGAAAAAACTCACCGTCACGGAAGCGGTTAAAAAAATCGAAAAGGAGCGTGATGGTCTCGTCAGCGAGCTGAAAAGTAAAGAGACCGAGAAACAACTATTTGAAAAATCCATACAAGAGCAGTTTTCCGCGAAGCTTAAAACCAAAGATGACATCATCAAAATGAAAGACGAAGAAATTGCGCTTCGTAAAGATATGAAATTGAAACTCAGCACCAAAATGGTCGGAGAAACTTTAGAGCAACATTGTGAAGTTGAATTCAACAAACTTAGAGCTACCGCTTTTCAAAATGCGTACTTTGAAAAAGACAATGACTCCAAAACTGGCAGTAAAGGTGATTATATTTATCGCGAAATTGATGAGGCTGGCAATGAAATAATTTCCATAATGTTCGAAATGAAAAATGAAAGTGATGAGACTGCTACAAAGAAAAGAAACGAAGATTTTTTTCGCAAACTTGATAAAGATCGTACAGAAAAGAAATGTGAATATGCTATTCTTGTTTCACTTTTGGAGGACGAAAATGAACTATACAACACTGGTATTGTCGATGTTTTTCATAAATATCCAAAAATGTATGTAGTTCGCCCACAATTTTTCATTCCCATAATAACATTGCTACGCAATGCAGCTATGAATTCTATGAAATATAAATCAAAGTTAGCTGTAGTAAAAGCACAGAATATTGATGTAACTAACTTCGAAGATCAGCTCAATGACTTTCGTGACTCGTTTGGTCGTAACTATCGACTAGCCTCTGAAAAATTCAAAACTGCTATCGATAATATTGACAAATCTATTACCCAGCTACAGAAAACAAAAGAAAACCTCCTGCGATCTGAAGACAATTTAAGAATTGCAAACAATAAAGCAGATGAACTAACAGTTAAAAAATTGATTCGTGGTAATCCTACTATGACAGCTAAGTTTTCGGAACTTTCCGATACTGATAAACCAATATAAATTCAAAGGTAAATCATTAAAATAATTTTTTCAAAGATCACTTCTAATGAGGTGATTTTTTTGTTTACCTTTCAAAAATATGTTATAATAACAGTATTAACAACTGAATAAGTATTTATCAAGAGTGGTGATGAGAGAAATGGCTCAATGACTCACCCAGCAACCCTTAAGCTAACGACTTAAGAAGGTGCTAAATCCATTCCCTCTGGGGAAGATAAAAATTGTTATTTTTTTAATTCTTACTCTTTCCCTTTGGAAGGAGTTTTTTTAATTAATAAAAAAGAAAGGAAACAAAATTATGGAATTAAACAAAAATGAATCAATTGATAAAAAATTAAATGGTTTCGTAGGTTATGTTCCCTACAAATTAATAGTAGAGAAAAAACCAGAACTATCTGTTTTTCCACTTAATGTTCTAATGGCTAGATACACTATGAGAGAGGGTGCTAAAGTTCTAGCTAATGTTCTCTATGAACCAGATTTATCTAGTTTTAAAGTCAATGACGACAAAACTATTAGTATGAATTATCCTAACCGTTATGATAAAAAATACTATTTAAAAATGATCATAGGTAAAGATTATAAGTTTAGAGAGTGTATAAAATACAAAGATGATAAAAATATAGGAAGAACCCATGGAATTATAGATATTAAAGATGAAAAGAAAAGTTGGCATATGTTTTTTCACCATTTAGCTTTGTTGGGTTTAGATAATGGAGAACATTGTTCATTTTTAAATCTTGAATCTTAAATATTCTGTTTGCTAAAGATAACTCTTAATACTACAATTAAAGTATCTATTAAATATTAATTAAAAAAATAAATTTATGTCTAAACTTTTCCCAACTTTTGGAAAAATATTAAAAATGAGGTTTAGTTTTAAAAAAATCTTAAAAAAATTAGTGATTATAATGATTGTTTTAGCGGCCCTTATCATAGTTAAAGATGAAATAGCATATCAATTTGGAGATTATGCAGATGATTATTATTCAGACGATTATTATGAAGATGAATTTGGCGGAGATGGTTATTGCATGGAAGGAGAAAATGTCGCAGGTATTACGATAAAGAGTGATTTATATACATATGTTGACGAGCCAATAGAAGAAGATTCTGAATCTTATACAGCTACAGCTTCTGAAAATATTGTTTATTATATTAATGAAGCTGAAAATGATTCTAATTTTAAAGCTATAATATTAGAAATAGATTCTTGGGGAGGAGAAGCAACTGCAGCTAAAGAAGTAGCAGATGCTTTAAAACGCGCTAAAAAACCAACAATAGCTTTAATTAGAGAATTTGGATTGTCGGCAGCATATTGGGCAGCCACTGGCGCAGATATTATTTTTGCTAACACAACTTCTAATGTCGGAAGTATTGGGGTTACAATGTCTTATTTAGATTATTCTCAACAAAATGAACGAGATGGTATAACCTATCAACAAATTTCTTCCGGTAAATTTAAAGATACTGGCGATCCAGATAAAAGATTAAACTGGGAAGAAAAACAATTATTGCAAAGAGATACTGATTTATTAAATGAAATATTTATTTCAGAAGTAGCTCTTAATCGTGGTATGGAAATTAGTGAGGTGGAGAAATTAGCTGATGGTTCATCTATGCTCGGCCAAATGGCTTTAGATAAGGGTTTGATAGATAAACTTGGCGGAGAGCATGAGGCGTTAGAGTATTTAGAGGAGATATTAGGGGGAGATGTTGGTATTTGTTGGTGATAATAAAAAGTTAAACATCATATCTATTTTTGACAGGAATAATATTAAAGCATATATTTAGAATAAGTATTAGAAAATTAGCAAAAATTTAATAAGAAAAAATTATAAAATGAAAGCAATTTTTGAAAAATTTAATAAGAAAATGACTCAATTATTAACTGGCTTTTAAAATTGAGTAATCTGGTAGAAAAATATAGTATCGATACTAAAGAAATGGGATTTCCTGAAAATTGGAAAAAAATATAATTCAAATTAAAAAATGAATAAAAAAATTGCTCTTGACGAACAATATTTAAAATAAAAACCCCTTGCGGGGAGTGAACCTAATTAAGTTGTTTTGCTACGGCTCATTAAACCACGATGTGGCGAAGCACCATAGACCCTTAATATAGGATTTATCACTAATTGAATTATAACAAATAGTTATCCACAGGTCAAATTTTTTATATAAATAATTCAAAATATTAAAACAAATTTAACCCATAATTTAATCCCCAAAAAACCCTAACACCTAATCCCATGAAAAAATCATTTGTTAATCTAAAATACAAACCGTACAAAGACGACATTGTCGCCACTTATAGAATTGAATCTAAATTGAGTTTGAGAAACGCAGCCATTGAAGTAGCCAAAGAATCATCTATTGGCACCTGGACAAAACTAAGCACTTTAAATCAAAAAATTTTTGATAAATTGGCTCCACAAATTTTTTATTTAAATAATAAATCAAAAATAGCAAAAATTGCTTATCCTATTGAAGTTTTTGAATTAGGAAATATTCCCCAATTACTTTCTGCTTTGGCCGGAAATATTTTCTCCATGAAAGCAATTGATAAATTAAGATTAGAAGATTTAAGCTTATCTACAAAATATATTAATTCATTCCAGGGTCCAAAATTCGGCATCAATGGAGTTAGAAAAATTATTGGAATAAAAAATAGACCAATAATTGGTTCAATCATAAAGCCAAAGGTGGGATTAACTGCCAAACAACATGCTAAATTAGCTTTTGATATTTGGACTAACGGCATCGATATAGTTAAAGATGATGAAAATTTAACCAGCATGTCTTTTAATAAATTTGAAGTTAGGGTAAAAGAAGTAATGAAAATCAAAAGAAGGGCTGAAAAAGAAACCAGCCAGAAAAAAACACATGTTTTTAACATTACAGCCCCCATGGATTTAATGTTAGCTCGAGCTAAATTAGTAAAAAAACACGGTGGTAAATGCATAATGGTGGACTTAGTTTCTGTTGGTTTAGACAATGTTCAGGTTTTAAGAAAATTAGATTTGGGAATGATTATTCATGGCCATCGAGCTGGTCATTCAATGTTTTCCCGTAACTCTCAACATGGAATGACTATGTTGGTTTTGGCTAAATTAGCACGCTTAGCTGGCATAGATCAATTACACACTGGAACTGTGGTAGGTAAAATGGACGGAAGCAAAGAAGATGTCATTAACATTAATCAGAGTTTAAGAGAGGACGCCGGCATTAATAGGGTTTTAAGAGAAGACTGGGGTAAAATCAAACCAACTTTACCAATTGCCTCTGGTGGTTTGCATCCTGGCCTGGTTAAAAAATTAATTCAAATTTTGGGCCCAGATATAATTATAAATTTCGGCGGTGGATTACATGGCCATCCCAATGGTTCAATTGCTGGTGCCCGAGCTTGCTGGCAGTCGGTAAAACTTGCTATTGACAAGGAAGCCAAGAAAAAACCTACCGTAGGTTTCGATCAAAGATCTCGAGCTGAGTCGAGAGACCGAAGTGGAGAAAAAGAATATTTTCAGGATTATTATGATGCTGTGAGATATTGGAGCTAGAAGTTAGTAACTTGTCCCGCGAAGCGGGATCCCACAACAATTATATTGTAAATAGAGGCGAGATAATCCGTAACTTGCCTGCCCGCCATTGGCTCCCGCCTGCCATGACTGCCGTCAATGGCATGTCGGGCAGGTCGCCATAGGCGATGGCAGGCGGGCGACTTGAAACTTGCTACTAATTAACTTGCAACTAATATGCAAATTTCCTTCCATGGTGCCTGTCAAGAAGTTACAGGCGCCTGTACATTAATTCAAACTACCTGCCCTCGCCAGGGCTTCGGCGGGCAGAAAAACTGTAATTTTTTAGTTGATTGCGGGATGTTTCAAGGATCGCAAAATTCCCAAAATAAAAATAAAGCTAGTTTTGGTTTTAATGCTAAAAAAATTAATTTTGTTTTATTAACCCATGCTCATATTGACCATTGCGGACGTTTGTTGAAATTATTTCAACAGGGTTTTTCGGGAAAAATATATTCCACTGAAGCTACAAAAGATTTAACTCAAATTATCCTTTTAGATTTCGTTAAAATAAATCAAAGAAAAAATCAAAACGGGCAATACACAAATAAAGATGTTGAAAAAGTTATTAAGTCCTTTCGTCCTTTTATCTATAATAAAAAAATAAAAATTACTTCTAACATTAATATTAGAATGAAAGATGCTGGGCACATTTTAGGCTCCTCTATTTTTGAAGTTTGGATTAAATATTTAAATAGTACTGAAAAAAAATTAGTTTTTTCCGGCGATCTAGGAAATCCACCAGCTCCAATTATTAAAGATCCTGAATTTATAGATAAAGCTGATATCCTTTTTATTGAATCAACTTATGGCGGGAGATTGCATGAACCCAAAGAAATCGGCAAGGAATTATTAAAAGACAGCATTTTTAGGACAATTCAAAATAAAAGCACCTTGATATTGCCTGTTTTTGCTTTAGAAAGGTCGCAAGAAGTATTATATGAACTTAATTATTTGGTGGAAAATAAAATTATACCTCAATTGCCGATATTTTTTGATAGCCCCCTGGCTATTGATGCTGTTAAAATATATAGAAAGCATAAAAATTTATATGATCAAGAAGCTCGCGGTTTAATAAATTCTGGAGATGATATTTTTGATTTTCCAAATTTAAGATTTACAAAAACCAGAGACCAATCAATAAAAATAAACACTAGCATACCACCTAAAATAATTTTAGCTAGTAGTGGTATGTGTACGGGCGGAAGAATACCCCACCATTTAAAACGCTATTTAGAAAATCCTAAAAATCATGTTTTAATAATGTCTTTTCAGGCCCAAGGGACCCTGGGTCGAGAATTAATTGAAGGAGCTAAAAATGTCATTATTAATGATCAAATGGTTGATGTTAATTGCCAGATATCTCAAATCAATTCTTATTCTGCTCATGCCGACCATAATCAATTACTAAGCTGGATTCATCAAATTGAGGGCTTAAATAAAATATTTATTATGCATGGCGAAGCTCAAGAAAACCGAGCTTTGGCTAAAGATATTCAACAAATTGAAACCATTATCCCTGAATATGGAAAAAAATATTCTATTTAAAACTGAGCTGAATTGACAAATAAAATAATTCCTGTATAATTATATTTAATGTGGAGAAAGAATTCAGCCTTAATAACTTTAATTTCCATGGGCCGCAAGGTGAAAGTAAATTAAAGTGCTGAGTTCTTTCCTTTCCACTGAGACAAACGGGTTAAAAAGCCCATTTTTTTTATTTGGAATAAAACACAAAGCCAAAAACGCAAAGCGTAAAATTAAAAACTTCAAAATCAATAAAACTTTTAAATACCTAAACTGCCCTTGACCCCGTTAAACAAGATTTAAGACTAAAAATATCTCATTAAATATTATATATTCTTATTATTAATATATTGTTCTCGTTATAAAATATCAACTTAAATCTTAATTTTATCCTTAAACAAGGATAAAATTGTTTAACGGGGTGAATAAGATGAGATACATAGGTAACACTCTAAACCTACCAAAATCATTAGATTT
>CAZXCJ010000021.1:0-21030 GCA_964639335.1 uncultured Gammaproteobacteria bacterium
GGAGAGTTGCCAGAGTGGTTGAATGGGACAGTCTTGAAAACTGTTGAGCCTTCGCGGGTTCCGGGGGTTCGAATCCCTCACTCTCCGCCACAAACTAATCACCATTAAGGTGCTTTTTTTGTTGTTTAAATTTGATTTAGTTGCTTTTTTTTAAAAAAAATGGGAAAATTTGGATATAACAAATCTTTAAATTAAATAAATTTATGAATAACGATATTAAAAAAAGAAGAACCCATGCCATGAGCACTGAAAAAGCCCGCGAGGTTAAATTAGCTGGACACGAGGCAGAGCGAGAATTTGCCAATCTAATCGGTGGACAAATATATCCAGGCACAAGAAAAAAAGATGTTATAGATTCACAAAATAATATTCATTCTGTCAAAAGCGGTCAAAAAAAATGGCAAATATTTTTATATGGTGAAAATAGATTCCGAACAAGTATTGGTTTTTTAGGGGCTCCCTACTTTTTGACATGCATTAATTCTTTCCCCAAAAACATAAAACAATATAAAATAAATAAAACGATTTTCAAAAAAAAATTACAAACACCCATGGAAAACTTAAAAAAATTTTTACTAGCTAAAGAAAAAAATCTCTTTCTCCATAATAATCAATTAATTTTTCTTCAAGAGGCCATTTTTCATAGTAGTGAGGTAGATTATTTAACTATAAAAGAAGA
The DNA here is from genome assembly GCA_964639335.1 of uncultured Gammaproteobacteria bacterium. Classification (GTDB taxonomy): domain Bacteria; phylum Patescibacteriota; class Patescibacteriia; order UBA1558; family S5-K13; genus JAIOTH01. The sequence continues at coordinate 680 of CAZXCJ010000021.1, forward strand.
ATCAATTTTTCATATTTTTGACGCCGAAGAAGTCATCAAAATAATAAATAATTCCGTTACTCTAGAAAATTCCAAAGCTAATCAAACGGGGCAACTAAATAATCAAAAGGTAATTTTTAAACTAATAAGTAGTCACAATACAATAGGAGAAATAGAAATGAGAAATGATAGTAAGGTACACTATAGACAAATTAAATTTTGGATGGACCGCAAAAAAACACTTCAATTACTTAAAGAAAAAATAAAACCAGCAAAAAAGAAATCAAACAGAATTGTCACTTATGGAAAATCTATTAAAAAATTTAAAATATAAAAAATAATCTATTCTTTCGGCGGACAAAATATAATAATTTCGTGAGATTCTTTTATATGATTATCGCCGTTTTTTATTCTATTTTTTCCAATTCTTGTTTCTCCCTGCCCCATTGTATATTGCCAACTTGGAAAAAAATGTTGATATTCTTTATAATATTTTCTAATTGTAGAACAATTATTATAAGATAAAATAAATCCTCCTCTATGCTTTTTTAACAAGTCTCTTAAAACTTCATGTGGAAATCCATTGTGATGAACAGGAATATTTCGCATTGGATATATTCCCTTAAACATTTTGGAGTCTTTTCCAATATAATACGGGGGATCACAATATAAAAAATCATTATTATATTTTTTAATCACATTTTTGAAATCATCACGCTCTACTTTTAAATTTCCTGGTCTAAAATCTCTAATTTTTTCTATCATTCTATTATATTTTTTCTCATCAAGATAAATATCAGATGTCCAACCCATAAAACCAGGACCATATGATAAGTTAAAATTATAAACATAATATACAGCTAAAGTTAGAGGGTTTAATTTTACTTTTTTATTCCAAACATCTTTTAATACTAATCTTATCTTTTCAAATGTCTTTCTATTTGGTTTCAATTTTTTTAATTCTCTATAAATAATATTTGGCTTTTCTATTTGAAATTTCCAATAATTACAAAGTATATCAAAAATATCATAACCAACGACTTCTATGCCTAACAGTTTACTCATGGCTATTTCTATAGATCCACCACCAAAAAAGGGAGAAATGACCTTTTTTATATTATCTGGCAATAACTCAATTACATGTCCAACTGCTAAACTTTTTCCACCTGCATATCTTATAGTAGATAAAGCAACTCTCTTATATTGATTTTGACTATTAGGATTAGTGCTCTTTATACGATTTAAAAACTCCCTTTTTCTATAAACAAGCGAATTTTTATAATCATCTTTTAAATTTCTTATTATTTTTACTACTATACCTCGTATTTCTACTTCGTTTCTAAAAATGGGTAGCATTTGAGGATTGGCTGGTTGTAGACGAAATTTACTTTTTTCTCGATAAATTTTTTTAAGTGTAGCCTGATTTTCATCAATAATTGCGACTACTGTTTCGCCATCATCTGCCGTTGATTGTTTTCTAACTACAATAATATCCCCATCAAATATTCCTTCTTTAATCATACTATTTCCAGAAACACGCAAAGCATAAATATTTCCAGATTTATTTACTTCATCATTTGTTATTGTGATGGTTTCACCCCCAACTTCTATGGCTTCAATGGGTTGCCCGGCGGTAATAGTGCCAAGAATAGGAATTTCAAATGTATTATCTTTCTTTAACAATTGAATAGCTCTAGCTTGATTATCTATTTTTTTTAAATATCCCTTAGATTTAAGACTTTCAATGTGTTCGTGAATTGTGCTAACAGATCTTAATTTAAAATGTTTCCTCGTTTCTTCAATAGAGGGTGAGTACTCATTCTTTTTAATATACTTTTTTATAAAATCTAAGATTTCTTTTTGTCTTTTTGTAAGCATAATTTATTTGACAATTTTATTAAATATTTTATACTTATATTATAACCGAAAATAAACCGAAAATCAAAAAGGTTATCCACATAAAAATAGACGGCGTTAGACGCCTCAAAAAACTATAACTTAGTATAATTAAAACATTTCTTCATCCAGTATCTTTATTTTAAGGGTGCTTTTTTTATAATAAATAAAAAACCGCCAGAGGTCTTTGTGACTTGGCGGAAAAATACTTAACAATTGCTAAAAAAATTCTTAAAATATTTAGCAATCATTTTCATGCCTTCCTTAAGGGGAATAAACTGGGATATTTTTGAAAAATATCCAATTATCATAATCGCTAACGGCCCAAAAAAGAAAACCATTATTGGTCCCCAAAAAGAAGGAACGTCCACAGAAACATAAAGTATTAGATAAAAAATAAAAATAATAACGTCAATTAATATCCAAAAAATAATTCCTTTAACAAATTTTCTGGCACATTCTTCTGCTAAACCTTTATTTTGAAGAGGTTTGGCTGGCATTTTGCCTCCTAATTTATTGTTTTCTATATATTAAAGCATAAGCTCAAAAAGGTCAATATAAAATAATATTTAAAATATTATTAGTTTTCTTATTTTTCTATTTTTAAGATTTATATTGTATAATTAAGATAACGCAAAATTTAAAACTAAAAAACTACTAACTACTAACTAACTCCTATGATTGAAATTGAAAAAAGATTAATTTTAAATAAAAACGAAATCGCTAAAATATTAAAAGGCGCTAAATTTTTACATACTAAAATTTTAAAAAATACTTATTATGATGATAAAAATTTTTCTTTTATTAAAAAAGGGATTTGGCTTAGGTTAAGAAATAATAAATATGAAATAAAAATTGGGAATAAAGCAAAGAATCTCCAGACAGCACAAAATATAGAAATAAATGGAGCAAAAAATATAAAAAAGTTTCTTAAAATATCTCATAGTCAAAGTATATCTCAATATATCAAAAATAATTTAAAACCACTTTTATCATATATAATACATCGAAAAACTTATATTAAAAACAACATTACCATCACCGTAGATTGTGTAAAATACAAAGAATATTCCACTGATGTAGTAGAAATTGAAAAACTAGTACAGAATAAATCTCAAATCAAAAAAGCTGAGCAAGAAATATTAAATTTTATTAAAAAACACAATATTAAAATTAAAGAAGCTCCGGGAAAAATGATAGGGTATTTTAAAAAACAAAGACCTAAATTATATAAAATTTGGCTAAATAAATAAAATAAAACTTATGAAAAAAATACTTTATTGGCTACCCAGAATCTTAACAATTATCTTTATAGCATTTCTTAGCCTATTTGCTTTGGATTCTTTTGGAGGAAATGTTCCTATTTTACATCAAATTGTTGGATTTTTTATTCATTTAATCCCTAGTTTTGCTTTAATAGGCATTTTAATTTTGGCTTGGAAAAAACCTCAAATGGGCGGACTAATATTTTTAGGAATTGGCTGTGCCTTTACTATATTTTTTAATACTTACGAGCATTTATTAAATTTTTTATTTATTTCTTGTCCGGTATTTTTAATAGGAATATTGTTTTTAATAACGCAAAATGTAAAGCTTAAAACGCAAAATAAAAAATAAAAAATTATGGACAAACAGCATTTAATCCAAAAATGGAAAGAGGAGAATCTGAATTTTGATAAAACTGTTATTAAAGCATTTTTAGATGTCCCTAGAGAAAATTTTGTATTACCTATCTATGCAGCTCTTGCTTATCAAGATACTCCCTTGCCAATATTAGAAAACCAAACCATCTCTCAGCCAAAAACAGTAATGATAATGACTCAGGCATTAAAACTAAAATCCGGACAAAAAATTTTAGAAATTGGAACTGGCTCTGGATATCAAGCGGCCATTATTTCTAAAATCATTGGAGAAAAAGGTCATGTTATCACATTAGAAATTAGAGATGAATTATTTAAAATGGCTCAACAAAATTTAAAAAATTACAAAAATGTTAAAGTAATTAAAGGCGATGGCAGTATTGGATATCAAAAACAAGCACCTTATGACAGAATAATTTTAACAGCAACGGCTCCCCATATATCAGATGAATTGAAACAGCAGCTTAAAAAAAATGGAATAATATTGGGCCCAGTTGCTAAGAGTGAATTCCAAAAAATGATTAGACTAATTAAAAATAAAGATGGATTTCAAGAAGAAGACCTCGGATATTTTTCATTTGTTCCATTAATAGGACAAGATGGTTATAAAAATATGTTATAATAAAGACAATAAATTAAATAATAATTAAATATTATGTCTACTAAAATTAAACAATACTTAAATATCCAGAGCTGGGATAAAATAAAAACCATTGCTTCTGTAAATACCAAAACATGGGAGCTAATCGTTCTTTCTGCTCTAGCCTTAATAACTCCCATATTTTTAAAACATCCTCAAATTTTAGTGGGAGTAATTATTAATGCTATTCTCATCAAGGGGGCCCTATCTTTAAAAAAATATCAATTAATTCCTTTAATTATTTTGCCTTCTGTTGGCGTGGTTTTGGGCGGCGTCTTATTTTCTGGCTTAACAAAATTTGTATTTTATATAATGCCTTTTATTTGGTTTGGTAATACTATCTTAATATATTTGTTTAAAAAAAGGACAAATAAAAAATACATTTCCACGCTTTTATTAGCATCCTTTTCAAAAATGACATTTTTATTTTTAAGTGCCTTAATTTTATATTCACTAAATATAATTCCAAAACCACTTTTAATGGCTATGGGCTATATGCAATTTATAACCGCTATTTTGGGTGGAATTTTAGTATTAATGGAATTAAAAATTGAAAAATGGGTCAGAAAAAATTAATAATTGAATATCTCCATGATATTCAAAAAAAACACGGCTTTATTTCTGAAACAGAATTAAAAAAATTAGCTTCTCGGGTAAGTAAATCCGTAGCTGAACTTTATGAAACAGCGTCTTCTTACGCTTATTTTAGTTTTGAAAAAAAACCTCAAAAATTAATCAAAATTTGTGACAGTCCTGTCTGCCACATGAAGGGCAGTGAAAATTTATTAAAATATATTGAGCAATTGTTAAAAATCAAAGTTGGTGATAAAAACAAAAAAATTGGATTAGAAACTACTCAGTGTTTGGGTCTATGTGACCAAGCTCCAGTTATGGAAATCAGTGGCCGTTTTTACACACAATTGACTAAAGAAAAAATAAAACAAATATTTAAATCAGAAAAAATTACGCGATGCTAATATACTAATTCATGCTAATGATACCAATTAAATTCCTTTCAACAACACAGTAGACTTTCAAAATTAGTATAATTAGTATGCCATTCGTATATTGGCATCGCATATTAGTATATGAAAATATTGACTAAAAACAATTTTCAAACTTGGGAAAAAATAAAAAATCTTAGTTCCCAAAAAATAATAGAAAAAATAAAACAATCAGGCCTCAATGGCAGGGGCGGAGCCAATTTTCCGGTTGGAAAAAAATGGGGGTTGTCTTATCCTGCTAAATATTTCATTTGTAATGCTGATGAAAGTGAGCCAGGTACCTTTAAAGACCATTTTGTTTTACAAAACTGTCCAGAACTAATTATCGAAGGTTTAAATATTGCCATGAAGGCTTTAAGAGCCGAGCAGGCCTATATTTATTTACGGGAAGAATATAAAATACTAAAACCACAATTTAAAACTATAATTAAAAAACACTCTCCTTATAATATTAAAATTATTATTGGAGCTGGAGCCTATATTTGCGGCGAAGAAACTGGCCAGATTAACAGCTTAGGCGGGTTGCGAGCTGAATCTCGCCATAAGCCACCTTATCCAGCTCAAAAAGGTCTATTTAGCGAAAAAACCTGTGTAAATAATGTTGAAACCTTGGCTCGTCTACCATTAATTTGGCAACAAAATTTCGATCCTAAATTATTATTATTTTCTATCTCTGGAGATGTAGAAAAACCTGGCGTCTATGAAGCAAAAGAAGGGATTAAATTAAAAAAATTATTAAAACTGGCTAAAGCCAAAAACACTAAGGCCATTTTTCTAGGAGCTTCCGGGGGTTGTTTTCCTTATAATCCAAACTTAATAATGTCATATGATAATATTTCTAAAAAAGGTGGTCTTTTGGGAGCTGGTGGAATTATAGTGTTAAATCAAAACAAAAGTATTGTAAATATTTGCCGTTCTATAGTCCAATTTTTTGCTGATGAAAATTGTGGAAAATGTACGCCTTGTCGAGAAGGAAATTTTCGTTTATTACAATTATTCCAGGTTATTCGTTATCGCAAATGGAAAAAAGAAGAATTAGAATGGATTGAAAAATTAGTTAAATTTATACCTCAGGGTTCTCAATGTGCTTTAGGACAATCGTCTACATTACATCTAAGTACGGCTTTAAAATATTTTAAACAGGATTTCCTTAAAAAAACTGTTTCTAAATAAAATTATGGAATCGAAAAAAATAAAACTTATAATTAATGGCAAAAAAATAAGCGCTCCAGCCGGACAGACAATTTTAGAAGTAGCCAAAAAAAATAATATTAAAATACCCACGCTTTGTTATCACGAAGATTTAAAACCAGAAGGTCGCTGTGGAGTTTGCGGAGTAGAGGTTAATGGACAGATAATGACCGCTTGTAATAACAAAATTAAGGCGGGGATGATAATTAAAACTAATTCTAAAAAAGTCCAAGAATACCGTAAAATAAATATTCAATTAGTTGGTTGTAATTTTGCCCGTGAAGACGCTTTTAAAAAATGGCTAAAAATGGAAAATTTACCAGATATAGACGAATTAAGATTTAAACCAAAAACTAAGGAAAAAATTGATTGTTCTGCCTGCGACATAACCATTGATTTTAGCAAATGTATTTTATGCGGCCGTTGTATTCAAAAATGCCGCGACGTCCAAAGCGTTAATGCTATTTGTTTTGCTCAGCGAGCCAATGCCTTGAAAGTAGGAACATCTTTTGATAAAAATATTATTCAAACTACTTGCGTTGGCTGTGGACAATGTGCCTTAGTTTGTCCTACGGGAGCTATTAAAGAAAGAGATTATATTTCCGAGGTTGAAAAAGCTTTAGCAGATAAAAAAAAGCATGTAATTATTCAGACAGCTCCATCTCTAAGAGTGGCTTTGGGAGAAGAATTTGATATGCCAGCCGGAACATTGGTAACTAAAAAAATGGTTAGTGCTTTAAGAAAATTAGGATTTGATAAAATTTTTGACACAGATTTCGGAGCTGATATAACTATTATGGAAGAAGCCAATGAATTGATAGAAAGAATCCAAAAAAAGAAAACTATGCCAATGTTCACTTCCTGTTGTCCGGGCTGGGTTAATTTTTTAGAAACTTTTTATCCAAAAATGAGAAAACATCTTTCTACTTGTAAATCTCCTCATCAAATGTTTGGCTCCATTGTTAAAACATATTATGCTCGAAAATTTGGAATAAATCCAAAAGACATAATTGTAGTCAGTGGCATGCCTTGCACTGCTAAAAAATATGAAGCCCGTAGAAAAGAAATGCATTCCAGCGGCTATCAAGATGTCGACTATGTATTAACAACTAGAGAATTGGCCAAGTTGATTAAAAAGAGAAAAATTAATTTTGCTAAATTAGAAGATCAAGAATTTGATATGCCTTTAGGTGAATCTTCTGGCGGAGGAGTAATATTTGGAGCTAGCGGAGGAGTAATGGAATCAGCCATTAGAACTGCCCATTATATTTTGACTGGTAAAGAATTGAAAAATATTGAATATACAGCTGTCCGCGGTATTCAAAAAATTAAAAAAGCAACTATTAAAATAGGAAATTTAAAATTAAATTTAGCTGTTGTCCATGGATTAGCCAATGCCCGTAAAATCTTAGAAGAAGTTAAATCTAAAAAATGTAATTATCATTTCATAGAAGTAATGGCTTGTCCGGGTGGATGCATTGGAGGCGGAGGACAACCTCAGCCGACTACTATGGCCATTATTAAAAAAAGAGCTGACGCCATATATCAGCAAGACAAAAAACAAAAATTTAGACAAGCCCATAATAATCCGCAAATTCAACAATTATATCAAAAATTTTTAGGCCAGCCCTTGGGCAAAAAAGCTCATAAATTATTACATACCACTTATCGCGATAAATCTAAAAGGATTTAGAAATAATTTTATAATTTTTTAATAGCAGAATAAACGCCATCATTATTAATGATGATTTTATTATCTTCTTTAGACAATATCTCGGCTGATTCGCTTTCTTTTTCTTTTTTAATTTCCGTAAAAATTTGATATAGCTTTTCGTATTTTTGAGCTATCGTTTTTTGACCAACTCCCAAAGCATAATCTTTAAAATATTCTGCTTGTTTAATTATTTCTTCTATGATTATAATTTGTAAAGGATGTTTGGCTAATAGATTGCCCCTATTTTCATACCATAGCGCAGTTATTGATTCTAAATTTTGACGATCAATTCCTAAAATAAATTTTGGTATTCCCTTTTTTTCACCCCTAATATCTAAAAATTCTGATTCAAAATATTTTAATTTCCCTAATTCACCGCCCCTTATGCCCAATTTTGTTTTTCCTTCATTGCCCTCTTTAATTGTCTTAATCTTTTTTTCTATATCTTTACTAAAGGTAGCATCAACTACTATTGCCAAATGATCAGCTGTTCTGTGATGGCCCTCATTTTCTATTTCTAAAATATCATCTATACCATTTACAATATCATCATAGCGACTAGTACGTTTAGTTGTGATGTTATCTCCTAAATAACAATTCTGCTCTATTTGCTCATGTAAAATTGCTTCTAAAATAGTAGCTATTTTAGCATTTTTTTCTTCTTCTTCTATGTTGCTGGCTGAAAATTTTGCTTCTATTTTCTCAATATATTTTTTATCGTTTTCTACATCATATAAATCCGCAAAGTCATCCATATTAATGGTGTCGGCCTGCAAAATCTGTAATGCTTTTTCGTAACAGGATTCTAAGTATTTAGAGTCGTCAAAACTAAATCCTTCTTCTTTATATTTTTCTGCTATTTTTATAAAGCTACCTTCTAATCCCGATATATCTACACGGTTGCCTTCTGTTAAATTCAATTTTTCTTTTCCACTCATATTTTTAAAAATTATTGATAAACTTATTAATAAAAGGTAATATAATTATAATACCTGAATTATACTGAAAATCAAGAAAAAAGCCATCCCCATGAACTATAAGTTAATAACCAATAACTAACCTCATGGACGAAATAATTGATAAAATTCAAGAATTACAAAAAAGAATAGCAAAAGCTATTGAATTTTTTGATATTGAAAAAACAAAAAATGAAATAAAGTCTTTAGAATATGAAATGAATCAAACTGATTTTTGGAATAATCAAAAAAAGGCCAAGCAAAAATCTCAACGTTTAAAATATTTACAAAATCAATTAAATAATTGGCAAAGTTTAAAAAAAGAAAACACTGAACTTTTAGAAATAGCTCAATTAGATAAAAATGACAAAAATGTAAATTTATTAAAAGAAATAACTGATAAATATTATCAATTAGAAAAAAAATTTAAGCAACAAGAAATAATTTTATTTTTTAAAGAAAAATACGATTCTAACAATGCCATCATAACAATATTTGCTGGCGCTGGCGGAACCGAATCGCAGGACTGGGTAGCCATGCTTTTAAGAATGTATTTAAGATTTTTTGAAAACATGGGATGGAAAGCTAAAATTATTGACGAATCTAAAGGAGAAGAAGTTGGATATAAAAGTGTAACATTAGAAATAAAAGGCAACTTTGTTTATGGATATTTAAAAATAGAGGACGGAGTACATAGATTGGTCCGCCTATCTCCTTTTGATGCTGACCATGCCCGTCATACCTCTTTTGCCATGGTTGAGATTTTTCCAGAAATAGAAGAGAGCGAAATAAAAATTAAAGATGATGATTTACGAACTGATGTCTTTAAATCTTCTGGAAAGGGCGGTCAGGGAGTAAATACAACTGATTCTGCTGTAAGGATTACTCACATTCCTACTAATATTGTTGTGAGCTGTCAAAACGAAAGGTCACAATTACAAAATAAGGAACAAGCTATAAAATATCTGCAGGCCAAATTAAATAAGTATAATAATGAAAAATCCGAAGAAGAAAGAAAAAAAATACAAGGAGAAATAAAAGAAGCTGCTTGGGGAAATCAAATTCGCTCTTATGTCCTACATCCTTATAAAATGATCAAGGACTTGCGAAGCAAATATGAAACTGATGATACTGAAAAAGTATTAGATGGTGATATTTTAAAATTTATTGAAAGTGTTTTGAGAATAAAGACTTGACCCAGTTAAATAATCTTAAATTTTATAAAATTTAAGATTAAGATTTAAATATATATTTAAATCTTATTTAACGGGGTTGATTTATTTTTAAAAAAGAATAAGATATAAATAAGAAATTATATAATTTCTAAGGGTCGCTGTTTTAGCGACTTTTTTATTTGGTAATTGCTGAAAGTTAATTGCTGACGGCTAAAAGCTAATTATGCGTAAATCAACCCGCAATTTCATTATTGGACTTTTATTTATTGCCGGCTTAATAATTGCCAATGCTTTTGGATTATTAAATAAAATTGATAGAAAAGATGCTTCTAAAATATGGTTTTATAACTCCCATGGTTTTGAATTCAAAAATTACCAAAAATATACCTATCAAGGAATAATTATCTCACCCCCTGACACTAGAACAGACCATCAAAAAATTAAAATTAAAAGTACTGAATTAATATATCCAGAAAATAAAAAAATTTCTGGCAATGTGTTGGTCAAAATTCCTCTATACCCTCCTTATCAATATGGCGACAAAGTACAAATTACCAGTTTTTTAATCCAACCCGAACCAATAGAGGATTTTGCCTACGACAAATATTTAGCCAAAGATAATATTTACTCTTTGGGCTATGGAGCTCAAATTAAACTTATTGAAACCAAACAAGCCAATCCCATTTTACAAATTATTTATAATGTTAGGCAAAATATTTCCCAACAAATTAATAAAATTTGGCCCGAACCCACGGCTTCTTTTGTAAATAGTATTCTTTTGGGTTATAAGCGGGCTATGTCTGAAGATATTAAAGAAGAATTTCGCCGAGCCGGCGTATCACATATTATTGTAATTTCTGGCCTGCATATAACTTTAATAACCCTGCTTCTTTCTAGGATGCTTTATTCTTTAAATCTAAATCGTAAAAAACAAGTTTTAATTATCTTAATAATTTTAAGTTTTTTTGCTTTCCTTTCCGGTTTATCAGCCTCAACAATTCGGGCTAGTCTTATGGGTTTAATTGTCCTTTTTAGCCAAAATATTGGCAGATATATTCAGAAACACCTTGTCTTGCTTTACGCGGCCATTATTATCCTGATTATTAATCCTTTATTATTATTTTATGATATTGGCTTTCAATTAAGTTTTCTGGCTACAATTGGCTTAATTTATCTTTCTCCCGTCTTTACTAAAATATTAAAATTTTTGCCGGAAAAACTACAGATTCAAAGTACTTTTATTTCCAGCTTTTCGGCCATCATCATGACATTACCGCTGACTATCAAGCAATTTAAAAGCATTTCTGTTTTAGCGCCCCTGGCCAATCTTTTAGTTTTGCCCATGATTCCGATCATTATGCTTTTTGGATTTTTATCTATTTTAATTTCTTATCTAAATTTCTTTTCAGCAAAATATTTTGCTTTTATTGAATATGTTTTATCCCAAGTATTGTTTTCTATTGTCAAACAAATTTCCTCCCTAGAATTTTCTAATATAAATATTAGCAATTTTGGCACCATTTCCATGCTCTTGGGCTATGGAATAATTATTAGCTTATTTTTATATGCACAAAAAAACAAAATTTAGCATCATAATTCTTTTATTAATAATTTTAATTGTTTATTATATTTTTGAAGATCATTCTGATATTTTAAGAGTATGTTTTATTAATGTTGGCCAAGGTGATTCTATATTTATCAAAACGCCTCAAAATAAAAATATTCTTATTGACGGCGGACCCAGTGCCGACTTAGTACAAAAAATAGGACAAATGCACGCTTATAAAAATCACAAAATTGACATTTTAATCTTAACCCATGCTCATGCCGACCATTATTATGGCTTAATAGAAATTGTTAAAAGATATAAAATTAAAATAATCCTGTGGTGCGGGATTGATGCTCATAATTCTGATTATTTATATTTTAAAGAATTAATTAAAGATTTAGATACCAAGATAGCTATTTTAGGACAGGAATATTTGATAGAACCAAATTTGAGAATTAAAATTTTCTATCCTACTCATTATCTTCAAGAAGAAGAGGTCACAGATCTAAATAACACCTCTGTTTCTTTAATTTTGAGTTATCAGAATATTGACTTTTGGTTGGCTGGTGATTTAACTTGTGAAGGAGAAAAAGAAATTTTAGAACAAAACTCAAATCTTGAATCTGAAATTTATAAAACCAATCATCATGGCTCACGCTGGTCAAATTGCGATTATATTTTAGATGCCATTGCACCACAAATAGCCATTATCCAATCTGGAATTGACAATACCTTCGGTCATCCTCATCAAGAAACCCTAGAAAGATTAGAGCAGAGGAATATTAAAATCTTGCGTAATGACCAAGTAGGCGATATTTGGATATATAGCGATGGAGAAAAATATTGGGTAAAAAAATAGAGCCCGAATAAATTCGAGCTCAAAAATAAGTTATTCCTCATTTCAAATCTAAAATATAATCTAGAAATGAAATAAAAATATTAAATGGCGGAATATCAACTATACGAGATTTGATAGTGAATTCATGATCAAGCCGATTGAGGCTACCGTAGATCTTTACAGAAATACTAGGATAATCTGCCAAACCTATAGTGTTAATCTCCATTCTGCCGGTGGTTTTGTATTTACCTATCTCAATATCTTGAAAAGGTAAGATGAAATCAAACTTGAAATTTTTAGAATCAATTTTAGAAATTATCTTTACATTTTCTAAAATGTAAAGTTTGTAATCATGTTGCCAAGAAACAAAATCACCAATCAAATATTCCTTCACAAAAATATCTTTATCTCTCGACAAAGAAAAATTTTCTTTAAAACATTTTTCCACATATTGTTGCGTAATCTCTGGATAAAGATACGGAAACAATACCCTTATTAACACATAATAAATTTTTCTTTCAAACGCGTTAATTGCATCAGGGGGAATTGATCTAAAACCACCTTCCAACCATAGTCTTTCTAAAAGTTCCATTTTATCCTCCTACTTTTTTATTTTAGAAATCATTTTAAAATAACATATGTCCTGAACAATGTCAATAGTTGAATTTTCAAAAACTTATGTTATACTAAAATTAAGATTTTAAATCTTACTTTTTTTATCATTAACTTTTAAAATAAATGCCAGACCAAAAAATAAGAGTCCTAATTATAGAAGATGAAAAAATCTTAGTTAATATGTATATTGCTAAATTTGAAAAAGAGGGCTTTGAGGTATATCAAGCTCCCAACGGAAAGGCGGGCTTAGATCAGTTAAAAACAATTAAACCAAATATAATATTATTAGATATTATTATGCCAGAAATGGATGGATTTATGGTTTTAAAAGATTTAAAATCCAATACAGAAACTCAAAATATTCCAGTAGTTATGTTAACAAATTTGGGTCAAGAAAAAGACATTGAAAAAGGCAAACAGTTAGGGGCTAAAGATTATTTAGTTAAGGTCAATTTAACTCCAAATCAAGTAGTAGAAAAAGTCCAAGAAATTCTTAAAAAATAATATTAAATAAGTAAAAAGTAGAAAGTTATAAAGTAGAAAGTTTAAGATATTTTTTCAACTTTAAACTTTAAACTTTCAACTTTAAACTAACTTTATGAAACTCATTAGATATAAATAAAAAATCTAATGCGGTGCAAAAAATATTAATAAATAATCTATAAATTAAAAATATGACAAAAAATGAATTATCTAACGGGTTGAATAGCCCTAAACAAGAAAAAACATTTTTAATGGTTAAACCCGATGGGGTAATCAGAGGATTAACGGGCCAAATTATCGAGAGAGTAGAGCAAAGAGGACTAAAAATAGTCGCCTTACAAATGTTTAAACCCACCTATGAACAAATGGACAATCATTATCCTCAAGACGAAAAATGGATTCAAAGATTGGGTGAAAAAACTTTAGCTACTTATGAAAAATACGGATATGATGCTATTAAAGAAATAGGCACAGACAATAAATTAGAAATAGGAAAAAAGGTTAGAAAATGGCTAATTGATTTTATGACTTCGGCTCCTTTAGTTAAAATGGTGGTTCAGGGAGTTCATGCTGTAGATATGATTAGAAAATTAGCTGGTCCAACCATGCCATTTATGGCTGAAATGGGAACTATTCGCGGAGATTTTTCCGTAGATTCCCCAGCGGCCGCCAATAAAGACCAGCGGGCAGTTCGAAATATAATCCATGCCTCTGAAACACCCAAAGAAGCCGAACATGAAATCAGCCATTGGTTTTCTCCCGAGGAAATACATGAATATAAAAGAAGTATAGACGGAATTGCTTTTTAAATTTTAGTATATAAAATAGAAATAATCCCTAATCTAAATCAATTGGGGTTATTGCTTTTCTAAAATAATAGTGCTATAATATAAACGTGCCTAAAAGGTCAGTATATGGAAGACTTTGATTTAACATTGGGAGTTCGGGTAATTCAAAGCTGAGGTTTTGAATTTAGAACTCAACCCACTATATAGTTTCTGAGACTTCCAACATCCAACTGATGTTTTAGGCATTTCTAAAACTGGGCTTTGCGCCCGGTTTTCTTTTTAATTAATTTTAAATAAACATATTATTTGCTATAATAAAGATATAAATAATTCATAAAATTCCAGAAGAATTAAAGGATTTAAAAATTTATTGATTTTTTGCTTTCTTCCTCCTTCGTTCTTTGAACTTCGGAGGACAGGTGATTTTTTGTTTTTAAAAACTAATTTTATGCTTAAAAAATTTGATATAATCAGCATTGGCGGGGCAACTCAAGACATAATATATTACACCAAAGATGCTGAAATCATTAACAATAAAAAAAACATATTAAAACAAAAATTAATAGCTTTTGAATATGGAGCAAAAATAACCTCTGATGATATTTATTTAACATTTGGTGGGGGAGGGATGAATACTGCTATTAATTTTTCTGCCCTGGGCTTAAAAACTGGAACCATATTAAACTTGGGTCTTGATTGGATTGGCGAATTAATCATCAAAGAATTAAAAAGCAAAAAAATTATTACTAATTATATCAATTTGGACCAAAATCACTATTCTGGTTTTTCTTTTATATTGAGTTATAAAAATTATAATGACCGCACCATTTTTGGACACCGCGGAGCCAATAAATTTTTAAAACTATCTAAAAATCAATTAAGTAAAATTAAAACTAAATGGATTTATATCTCTTCTTTAAGTGGAAACAATGTCTTAATCAAAAAAAATTTACAAAATATATTTAGCTCTTTCAGAAAAACAAAAATTGCTTGGAATCCAGGCCAAAGCCAATTAAATTATGGCTACAAATTTTTCAAAAAATATTTGCCAATAACAGAATGCTTTAATTTAAATAAGGATGAGGCCATAGAATTAGTATTGTCTGCTGGTATTAAAACTACTAATATGGAAAAACTTTTAAAAACCATTTACAGCTGGGGAACAAAAATGGTTTTAATTACTGATGGGCATAAAGGGGCTTATGTTTATAATGGTTTTAAAATATATTACAAAAATGCTCTTGGCCACAAAGGTATAAATACCACCGGAGCTGGAGATGCCTTTGGCTCCAGTTTTATATCTGGACTAATTATTTACAAAAAAATCATCAAAAAATCTCTCAAATTAGCCACCTGCCAAGCCGGAGCGGTAATCAAGGAAATAGGAGCTCAAAAAGGACTACTTAATAAAAATCAAATAACAAAATTAATTTAATAATTTTCAAATATTATATAATAATATCAACAAATAAAAGGTTATAAATTTTGAAATCATTTTTCCGAAAAACTTTTAACTTTTCCCGCCATGGGCGGGTCTCCTCCAAGGGCGGACACAGCGCCTTCGGCGGAAACTTTCAACTAATAACTAAAATTATGCTGATAGAAATAGAGTATTCAAATCGACATATTCATATTAGCAGGGGTCTGTTAGAAAAATTATTTGGACCTGAATATCAATTGTCTATTGAAAAAAAACTCTCTCAAGGTGAAGATTTTTCCGCCAAAGAAACCCTAACAATTATGGGACCAAAAGAAAAAATTGAAAATGTCAGAATAATTGGACCCGAAAGAGAAAAAACTCAAATTGAAATTTTAAAGTCCGATGCATTTAGATTGGGGATAGAAGTACCTATTAAAATTTCTGGAGATTTAGAAAATACTCCTGGAATAAAAATTATAGGGCCGCTAGGCGAAGCCGATTTAGACAATGGAGTTATAATAGCTAAAAGGCATTTACATATCGCTCCAGATGAAGCTAAAAAATTAAAACTGAAAAATAATCAAAAATTAAAATTAAAAATTAAAGGCGAACGCGCTTTAATATTTGATGAAATTATTGTCAGAATCAAAAAGGGCTACACAACAAAAATTCATTTAGATATAGAAGAGGCCAATGCTGGCAATATCAGCCAAAACGACAAGGGAAAACTATTAATAGATTAATTGGTTAATTGAATAATAGGATAATTGAATTTTTTTAATTAATATTCGTATTATTCGTATATTAGCATCAAATAATTAGTATCTTTAGTATCATGAAAAGACAAAAATACATCTTAGTTTTAAACAGCGGCAGTACTTCCTTGAAGTTCAAAATTTTCAATTACTCTAGTTTAAAAGAAATCCACTGCGGAACTGTGGAAAAAATCGGATTAAAAAAATCAATCATAAAATTTGACAACTCTGATATCAAAAATAAAAAAACAATAATCAATCACGCTCAAGCCCTAAAAATAATCAATAGTTTTATAAAAAACGAAACTAATATAAGAATATCACTAATCTTGCATAGAATAGTTCACGGAGGCGCAGAGTTTAATCGGGCCACAAAATTAGACCAAAAAACAATAAATAAAATAAGTAAATATAATAATTTGGCTCCACTCCACAACCCAGTAAATTTAAAAGTCGCCCAAGAATCTATAAAAATATGGCCAAGAATAAAACAAATAGGAATGTTTGATACTATGTTTTTTAAAAATATTCCACTCCGGACCCGTCTTTATCCACTGCCATTAAAATATTTCAAAAAATATAATATTAGAAAATTTGGCTTTCATGGGTTTTCTCACCAAAACATGTTGAAATGGTCTGCCAAAAAATTAAAAAAAAGAACAAATCAATGCAATTTAATAACTTGTCATCTTGGTGGGGGATCTAGTATAGCTGTTATTAAAAACGGCCAACCCATAGAAATATCAATGGGGTTTAGCCCTTTATCGGGATTAATGATGATGAGTAGAGCCGGTGATATAGATCCAGCTATTATTTTTCATCTTTTAAAAAATGCTAAAATGTCCCTTAATCAAATTTATCAGTTATTAAATTTTGAATCTGGATTAAGTGGTATGACAAAAATTGCAGATTTGCGCGACATCATGATTCTGGCTGGATATAAAATAAAAAATTATAAATCAAATATAAAGGCGAATAGAGAAAATAAACAACTCGCAAAATTAGCTTTAGATTTATTTATATATAAAATCCAGAGATATTTGTCATCATATATAACCCTATTACCAAAAATTGACGCCATTGTATTTAGCGGAGCAATAGGCGAGAGAAATGCGGATATTAGAAACTTAATATTTAAAAATATATATCTTCCTAAAAAATATAAAAAAATTATTATTAAGTGTAATGAAGAAAGAATAATGACTGAAATAATTAAAAAATAAACACGATACTAATAAATCAAATGCAAATCTACGAATAACCATAGTAATGCTAATTCATTCGCATCATTAGTATAATCTATTCGTATAATTAGTATGCATTAGCCTGCCTACCGGCAGGCAGGTATATTGGCATCACGCATTAGTATATGAAAAAAATTATAATCACAATATTGGTAATATTAATTTTAGGAGCAGGAATATGTTCTGCTCAAGAACATACTACTTATGATGGCCCCTCTGATACCGTGACTGAGATTGAAAATGAAGGAAATTATCAACAAGATGAAGATGGCAATTATGAAATCCAGTATATAGAAACTCGGGACGAATTGGAAGAGGGTCTTTTTGAAAAAATTATCAATAAAGTTGAAAATGGAAATGGAAAAATAAAATATAATTATTTAGATTATGCTCATTGGCATTTTTGGTTTTTAGTAATAATTATATTATTAATCATTTTCACTATTATTAGATTTACAAAAAAATTAAAAAAAATTAACAGAAAAATCCACGGGCAAGATAATATAATGTCTCAACAAAAAAAACTCATAGAAATTAATGACATTAAAGAAGAGGATGAAATCATTTACAAATAAAAATATGCCAATTAAAAAATTAATTACCGGAAATGAAATAGTAGTTAAAGCCGCTTTGGCTGCAGGAGCTAGGGCTTACTTTGGCTACCCAATTACTCCAGCGACAGAAATCATGACTGAGTGGGATAAAGAATATGAAAAAAGAAAAAATTTAATATTTTTACAAACTGAAGATGAAATGTCCGCCGGCTTTACTATGATTGGCTCTGTTCTAACAGGAGTAAAAACATTTACAGCAACGTGCGGTCCGGGAAATATCTTAATGCAAGATGCTTTTGTAATGGCCGAAGCCATGCGCATTCCTACGGTAGCGGTCATAGGACAAAGAGGAGGCCCATCAACTGGTTCAGTTATTTATTCTCAACAAGAGCTCACTTTAACGGCCTTTGGGGGAAATGGCGAGGGCTACCGGATAGTTTATTCTCCCTCTAATCTCCAAGATCTCTATGACCAAGTCATCAAAGCTTTTAATGTCGCCTGGAAATATAGATTCCCTACATTTGTATTAACTGATGGCTATACTCTAAAAACCAGAGCTTTGGTAGAATTAAAAAAACCAAAAAATTTAGTTAAATCTTACCCATTGGTTTTAAAATCTAAAATTCGAGACAACTCCAAAGAATCTAATTATCAAAATCTAAATAATACTTTTGCTACCGAAGAACAATGTTATGAAGCTAATTTAAAATTATTAGCTGCATTCAATAAAATTAAAGATAAAATTGCTGAGTCAGAAACATATTCTTTGGGTAAAAAAGCTCAAACTTTAATAATCGCTCATGGAATTGTAGCATCTTCGGTCAAACAAGCCATTAATGACTCCCAAAATAAAAAAGTTAAACTTTTTCGACCAATCACTGTTAATCCTTTTCCAGATAAAAAATTACAGCCGGAATTAAAAGGTATGCAAAAAATCATTATTATAGAATCGGCCGCTAATCAATTATTAAAATTAGTTAAAGAAAATATTTATGGTACTAAAATTCCCATCCAAACCTACTGCCGTCCTGCATTAGGAATCAGCCCAGAGGAAATAATCAAACTCATATCATCAAAAAATCAAATGAATAAAAAATCAAATTGATTTATTGTTTTCTTGTTTTTTTGATTAATTGAATAATAATAAAATAACATAATGCCAAATAAAAAACAGAGCAAAAATAATTCAAACCTTGCTTGGCCACAATGTTGGAAAAAATCATCTAAACCTCATAATTTTTGTCCTGGTTGTGGACACCCTATTATTTTAAAAATGCTAGGGGAAGTAATTGATGAATTAAAAATTCAAAATAATACCTTGTTTGGAGTGGATATTGGCTGCTCACTCTTAGCTTGGGACTTTTATAATGTCGATACTATTCAAACCCATCATGGCCGGACAGTACCTGTAATTATGGGGGCTAAAAGAGCTCGGCCTGATGCTACTTGTATTGCCTATGTCGGTGATGGCGGGGCTTATGCTATTGGAGCCCAACATCTAGTTAGTTCTCGCATACGCAATGAAAACATCACCACTATTGTGGTAAATAATGCCAATTATGGTATGACTGGCGGACAAGAAGCTCCAACTACAATTCCGGGCCAAATTACAACTACCTCAATCAAAGGTGCTGATAAAAATTTTCTACGTGGACCAGAAATGATTTCAAAAATAAACGACGCTCCTGCCTTTATAGCCCGCGGAGCAGTTGATAATCCCATTCAATTAAAAATGTTCTTAAAAAAAGCACTAGAATGGCAATTAGCTGGGAAAGGATTTTCTTTTGTAGAAGTTCTATCATTTTGTCCCACAAATTGGAAAACAGATGCTAAAAATACCTTGGCTTTCTTAAATAAATTAAAAAAGATTTATCCAGTGGGGGAGATAACTAAATAAAAAATATGATTAA
>CAZXCJ010000022.1:0-15778 GCA_964639335.1 uncultured Gammaproteobacteria bacterium
TCTTAATTTACCATGGCAAGAATTAGAGGTTGATGTTGTTTTAGAATGCACTGGAATATTTAGAACCAAAGAAAGGGCTAGTTTACATTTAAAAGCTGGAGCTAAAAAAGTAGTTATTTCCGCACCTTCCAAGGGGAGAGGAATACAAACCATAGTTCCCGGTGTCAATGACAATAAAATAAAAAAGAATCAAAAAATCTTTGACTTAGCTTCTTGTACAACTAATTGTATCGCACCAGTAATGAAAATTATGTGTGATAATTTTGGCGTGGAAAAAGCTTTAATGACTGCTATTCATGCTTATACTGCCGATCAAAAACTAATTGATGCTCCTCATAAAGATTTAAGGAGAGCTAGGTCTGCGGCTATAAATATAATACCAACAACTACCGGAGCTGCAATTGCTACAACAAAAGTTATTCCTCAATTAAAAGATAAATTTGATGGTATGGCCATCCGCGTACCGGTTGCTAATGGTTCGCTAGCAGACATTACTATTAGAACTAAGAAAAAGGTTACTGTGGAAAAAATTAATAAGGTCTTTAAAAAAGAAGCTAGGCTTAAAAAATGGCAAGGTATCTTACAAATTACCGAAGAGCCAATTGTATCAACTGACATTATTGGCAACTCTTATTCTTCCATAGTGGACCTTTTATCAACTACTGTTATTGGTGATAATTTAGTAAAAATAGTTTCTTGGTATGATAATGAATGGGGATACTCAAATAGATTAATAGAGTTTTGCGAGAAGTTGTAGTTATTACTAATTAAAACATTATCTTATAAATCAACTCTTTTAATTTTCAATTACTAATTTTAAATTTCAATTTAATTTTCAATGATTTAATTTATAATTATAAAAATAATAAAAAACTGCGCGCCTATAAAAATTTAGCCAGAATTTGAACGAAGTAAGCGTTAAAAAATTTCAACTGTTCGAACCCTCACTTTTGAAAAAAGTGGGTGGTGAGTTTTGAAATTTTAGCCTACGAAGTGAAAAATTTTCTAAATTTTTATCCAGCGCGCGATTTTGCGCCTGCCTGCGCGTAGCCGATGCTACGCTTCGGCGAAGGCAGGGAGCCACCACTTTTCTAAAAAGGGGTGGCAAAAATATAAAAACCAATGAATCAACTTTCCATAATCATAGTTAACTACAAAGTTAAAGACCTCTTAGACAATTGCTTGCGGTCTATTTTTAATAATTCCCAAAACATAAATTTAGATGTAATTGTGGTGGATAATAATTCCCAAGATGGAAGTCTAGAAATGATTAAAACTAAATACCTTCGGCAAGTTAATTTAATTGCCTCTCCAGAAAATTTGGGCTTTGCAAAAGCCAATAATCTCGGGTTTAAAAAAGCTAAATTTGACCATATTTTGCTCTTAAATCCAGACATGAAATTACTCTCAAATACCTTAGAAAACACTCTTAAATGGGCAAATATGAACCCTCAGGCCCAGGTAATTGGATGTCGTCTGGTAAATCAAAACAATCAAACCATTTTTCATATCCGTAAATTTCCTAATTTTTTAAATCAATTAGCTATTGTTTTAAAGCTACCACACATCTTTCCCCAAATTTTAAACAAATACTTACGAAAAAACTTTGATTATTCCCAGCCAGCTAAAGTTGACTCTGTGCGCGGAGCATTTTTTTTAGTTCGTCGAAAAACTTACGAAAAACTTCAAGGCCTGGATGAAAGATATTTTCTCTGGTTTGAAGAAGTGGATTTTTGCAAAAAAGTTTATGAGAATGGGGGAGAGGTCTGGTATACTCCCGCAGCTGAATGTATTGATTATGTGGGTAAAAGTTTTGCACAATTACCGCGCGGTAAAACTCAAAAATATTTTCGAGATTCCATGCTAAAATATTTTAAAAAATGGCACCCCCGTTGGCAATATTTAATTTTAAAATTAGCTTGGTTTTTTGGATATTTAATCAGTAAAATAAACATAAAACCAAAAACTAAAACATAAAAAAACAGCCCCTTTCCTTTAAAGAGGCTGAAAAGCATTTATAAACTTTTAGTTAGTCAAGCACGGAAAAATCTTGATTAAAGACACTATGAGAGAGAATAGTGCAACACCTAAAAAGCGCAATTGAGCTGGAACATTCTTGAACCTCTCAACATGGAACTTCTGAGATTGGAACTTCTGAGATATTGAAGCCAATAAAAAGGGCACAACAATCCCAAAAATAATAATAGCTGAGAAAATCCAGTAGTTGCCCTGAAAATTAACAACTATCATTTTAATACCAAGAATGACAGCAATCATCGATGACAACCAGATGAAAATAGAGAAAATTCTTTCAACATTTTTTTTAACCACTTGGTCCTCCTTTCATATAAATATTATAATAATAAATTATCACAATAAGAAAAAAAAAATCAATAGTAATTTGTCAAAAATAAGCACATATGACTATTTGTAAAAACAACTACTTCAAATACACCTTTTGGGCATTAATAATAGCCGATATTTTTTTCTTTTACACACATACTTTTCCCAAATTTGAAACTGTATTTTTTATAATTATTTGTTTGGCTTTATTTTATTTAATGTTGAAAAAAATAGAATTTGTGGTTTATATACCAATCTTAGAATTAATAATCGGCTCACAGGGCCATTTAATGGATCTAGATATTAATGGATTTATCCTTTCTTTTAGAATGGCAATTTTTATAATCGCCTTTTTGGCTGGCCTAATTTATTTAATTAAAGAAAAAAAATTGGACTTTTTGCAAAGTAAATATTTTAAAATATTTATATTATTTTTATTAATGTTAACAATGGGAACAATTTTGGCATTGATTTATAAAAAACCCCTAACTAATATATTTTTTGATTTAAATGGTTATTTATTTATTTTGATTTTACCAATTTTCTATCAAATAATTAAAAACAAAAAACTAAGCAAAAATTTACTTTATATTTTCTTTGCGGCCTCATTGTTTTTTTCAATTAAAACAATACTGAGCTTTTACATTTTTTCTCATCATTTTCCAGGCATTAATTTAACAATACTATATGAATGGTTAAGGGATTCTAGAATAGGGGAGATTACTAGAGTAAATGATAATTTTTTCAGAATATTTTTCCAAAGTCAAATATATATTTTAATTTCGTTGGTTATTAATTTTGGCATATTAATTTTTCAAAAACAAATTATCAAAAAAAAGGATAAATTATTCCTAATAATTCTAATCATATTAAATTTAACAGCCCTTGTTATCAGTTTTTCTCGCAGTTATTGGATTGGCTTAGCAATATTTTTATTTTTCCTCTTAATCTGGCTAATAATCAAAAAGTATCAATTACTTAAAATTATTAAAATTTATTTAAAATTTACCGGCTTAGCGGTTCTGGGTTTGTTATTTATTTTTTTATTAGTAAAAGTACCCTATACAGATGCTAATTTGGATGATTTATTTTCTAAAAGATTAACTGCGGGCGAGGCCGCTAGTAATTCTCGTTTAGAATTACTACCGCATATGATAGAAAAAATTAAAGCCCGGCCAATTCTCGGTAACGGCCTCGCCCAAGAAATAACTTATTTATCTCAAGACCCCCGAAACAAAAACCCCAAAAATCCCGATGGTACGGTTACCACTTATAGTTTTGAATGGGGCTGGTTAAATATTTGGATGAAATTCGGAATTTTGGGACTAGGCGTTTATCTTTATTTAATATTGAAAATAATAATTGATTCTGTTAAGCTTTCTATAAATAAATGGCCGGACAATCAATCAATAATCCTAATCGCCCTGGCTTTATCATTAATAGCCATAGCATCTATTCATGCATTTTCACCTTATTTAGACCATCCATTGGGCCTAGGATTCATCATAATTATCATTGCCATTATAGAAAAGTTTAAATTTAATAAATCATTCGCATAATATTAGTATAATTAGTATGCCACTAGTATATTGGCATCGCAAATTAGTATGTCCAAAGTCAGTATAAATTTACTCTTATGGAACGGGGAAAAATATTTACCTTTTTGTTTAGAGTCCTTAAAAAAACAAAGTTTTTCTGATTGGGAATTAAATATCTTAAACAATGGCTCTACGGACAATTCTTTAAAATATTTAAAAGAGCATTATCCACAATTTAGGGTAAACAGTTTAAAACAAAATATTGGTTTTGCCCGGGGACATAATAAATTAATATCCTGGACTAATTCTGAATATATTCTTTGCTTGAATCAAGACACTATTCTAGAACCAAATTTTTTAAAAAATGCCGTAAGATTTTTAGATAAAAATAAAAACATTGGAGCTATTAGCCCCAAAATTTATAAATGGGATTTTAAAAAATTAGACATTGAAACCCCGCCCGAACCAGAAATAGCTGAAAAAATATCGGAAATTGGTAAAACTACCATTATTGACAGCTGTGGACTAAAAATATTTAAAAATCATCAAGTTGTGGACTGGGGACAGGGGGAAGAAGATAGTAAAAAATTCTCTTCTGCTAAATCTATATTCGGAGTTTCTGGGGCATTGCCTATTTACAGAAGAAAAACTTTGGAAAAAATAAAAATCAATAATGAGTATTTTGATGAAGACTTCTTTTCATACAAAGAAGACGTTGATTTAAGCTATAGAATACAATTAGCTGGCTACAAAATTTATTTTTTACCTCAAGTAATTGGATATCATGATCGCAGCATAAGCAAAGATAAATCTATAATTAAGGATCGAAAAATAAAAACCAATTGGATTAAACAACATTCATACAAAAATCACCTCTGGTGTATTGTTAAAAATGAGTTTAGTAAAAATTTATTCAAATATTTTTTACCGATATTTTGGTATGAATTAAAAAAATTTTTATACATCTTAATATTGGAAAACAAAACCTTAAAATTTTTTTTAAAAAATAAAAAGGAGTATAAAAAAATTATCAAAAAAAGAAAATATATTTATCAAAATATGGTTAAAATAAAAGCCGAACAATTAGCCAAATGGTATGATAAATAACTAAAAATGCAAAACTCGAAATTAAAAACATTATTTTGACTTTTGCACTATAATCTTTACTTTTACATTTTTAATTTTTAATTTATATTATGGATTTATCAATTATTACCCTAAATTATAAACAAGCCAATTTAATTAAATACCAACTTGAAAAATTGTATAATTATAATTTTGGCTTTGATAATGAAATTATTGTAGTAGACAATAATTCTAATGATGATATTCAGGAAATTCTTGAATCTGATTTTCCTAAAACTAAATTTATAAAATCCAAAAATAATTTAGGATATGCTGGCGGAAATAATCTAGGAATCAAAGAAGCTCGGGGAGATTATATTTTAATTTTAAATCCCGACATTAGAATAAGCAAAGAATCTATTGAAAAAATGCTGGACTTTTTGAAAAAAAACCCTCAAACAGGATTAATAGCCCCTCGTCTGATTAATGCCGATAAAACAACTCAAGAAACATGTTTTGAATTTCCAAATTGGCAATATCCTTTATTTAGAAGAACCGGTCTAGGAAAAACAAAAATAGGCAAAAAATGGCTAGCCAAATTTCTAATGAAAGATTTTGACCACAAATCAACCCAAAAGGTTGATTGGATTATGGGCGCTTGCTGGATGGCCAGTAAAAAAATAATTCAGGAAATCAAATATCTAGATGAAAATTATTTCATGTATTTAGAAGACATGGATTTATGTAGGAGATTGTGGAATAAAAATAGAGCCATCTATTACTTGGGAGAAATATCAGCCATTCATCTCCATCAAAAAGCATCAGAAAATAAAAACATTATCTATTCTTTATTTTTTAACAAGCTTTCTCGCATCCATTTAAAATCATGGTTGCATTATATTAAAAAATGGAGGGGTCAAAAACTTCCCGCTCCATCTCTAAAAAAATAGAATTATTCAAAACTACAACTCAAATAAACTCCTTTAAATTTTTTATCTATTGAAAATATTTTAGGTTTTAATTTTGATACAAGTGGAAAAATAGTAGAAAAAACTTTTAAAAAAGGAATGCTAAATTTTTCAGATTTATAATTTAAGAGAGTCTGATAGTCATTTTGCATATGACTTACAATATCATCTGCAATTTTTAAAACCGCATCCTTGTTGGCTTCATTAAAATTTTCAATCAAATCTCCGCAAGCAATTACAACAATTTCTTGCTTTTCTTGAACTAAAAAATTGTTCAGTAATTCTCCAAATTTTAAATGATAATCCAGGTCCCTATTTGAACAATGAATAATAATAAATTCATTTTCTATATTAGTATTATGAAGCATTTTCTTTTCAAACCCTCGAGAATCAACATGATATTGATTTAAATAATATAAAGGCACAAGGGCCTTATAATTTACTTTGGAATTTGAAAATAAACGAATATCAAAACCATTGGCTAATAAAAAATCTCTTAATCTAGTGCTAATATCTAAATCTCCCAAAACATTAAATTGCATTGATAAATCTCCAAATTCTTTAAAATTAACTGCATATTCTTCATTTTGATTTATAGAAATACTATTGAAAGATTTTTGCGGAGGAGTAATAATAAAAATTTTGTCTGGATTCAGATTATAAATAATTTGTCTTATTTTTTTAAGAGAATCAATAGCAATGGAAACATTTTGGGAATGTTCTTTTCCTATTTTGGAGATCATTAAAGGATTATGAGGAATAAAAAATGTATGAATCATAATTATTATAAAGGAATGCTTTCCTGATTTTCCGGCAAAAGCTCTTCCTCCAATATGTCTTGTTTTGGTTCTTCAATAGCTTCGCCCAATTTATGTATTAATAAAACATTCTCATCTAATTCTATAATGTCTGACCAATTGTATCCCAGGCTTTCAAAAATCTCAGCATTTTGAATTGGTCTCCTTTCGCCATCAGAAATAACATAGACACTATTATTATCTTCTGATTTTACCAAAATGCCATTTTTAATTTTCATAAAAACACCCTCGGTTAAAAAATTTAATTCGTCTTCAGAAACATTAATAACACATTGCCCTCCAAAATTTATATCTAAAATTTCCTGACTAATAATAGGGTGTTTATATCCATTTTTAACATAAAATATATGATTATCATATTTCAATAAAGCCCCGGCTGGATACATGCTATCCATTGTAATAGGATCCCCTTGGGTATAATAATTAGCGTCTTCCCATGTAATATCAATTATTTCTTCAGGATTAACTCCAAAATAACGCCTTACTTCCTCTGAGGCAAATGGTCTCAATTTGTCTAAATCTAACATGTAAACTTGGGCATCTGGAGTTCTTAAATAAGAGTAACTAGAAAATTTTATAGCCGGACCCTCAAGATACTTAATTAAATCATTATGGTGAATTTCAATAATGCCCCTAGGATCATATCTGCTTACAAATGCTGTCCAGGTAATAAAAGGATTTCTCTTTCCATTTTCAATTAACCAAACACCCGGCGAGCCGATCTCTTTTAAAATAGAACCATTGGGATATTTTCTAGTAAACCATTTATTCCATATTTTCCAAAAATTATAATTTCCATTTAAATGCGGAGTGTAATTATATAGACAGGCCGTAGCTTGATTGCTGGGGGTTATTATATGGCCATCTATCAAATATTCTTGTCCTATTCGAAAAAGCCATGGCTGGTCTTTATTCTCAATATAAAATCTATTTCTTTCAGCGGCATACATAATCTGATTATAAAAACCTCTATATTTTTGTAAAGCAGGATTGGTCATACTGCAACTATCACAAATAGCATAGCCAGTTGCCCAATCTAGGGCTCTAATACTCGGACTGGGATTGGTAATTAAACTTTGTTCTTTTTGTAATAAAACCAAAAGATATTTAGGATTTATCTTGTAAGTTTGGGAGGCTTCATATATTATTGTCGCAGCCGACATTCGTTCTTCGGTATTAGGATTTGCAGTTATATAATATTTTAAAATGCCATTATGCCGGCTCAGAAAATAATTAATGTCATTCAAAGTCATGGAACTATAATCTTCTAATTCATAATCGGAAATAATATAATTGGGGCTAAAAAGTACATCAAAATCTTCTTCTGCTAAAAAAGCAAAATTTGGAAATAATAAGCCAATCATTGCCAATATTAATAAAACTTTTTTCATACATTTATTTTTTAACTTTTAACTTTTAACTTTAAGCTTTCAGCCGACTATATTCAAATTTTGCTTGCAATTCTGACATAAGCCATTCTTGTCATTCCTGGTTATAATATACCCCTGTCTCTCAATATTCAAGGTTCCGCATTCTGGACAATAAGTATTTTCTCTATTATCTTGTGCAACATTGCCTAAATAAACATACTTTAAACCAGCATTTTTGCCAATATCATAGGCGTCATTTAATTCTTTTTCTGAAGTGGAATTTTTAGACAAAAGTTTATAAGAAATTTCTGGAGAAAATTTGGAAATATGCCAGGGCGTATTTGCTCCTAATTTTTCTTTTATAAATTTAGCTATGCCCTTGATCTGTCCTTGGACATTGGTCTCACCTGGAATAATTAAAGTGGTTACTTCTACAAAAATATTATTCTTTTTTAAAAAAATCAAATTATCCAAAACCGGTTGCAGATTACCACCGGTCATTTTTTTATATTTCTTATCTGAAAAAAACTTTAAGTCCACATTAATGGCGTCCAAATGGGGGAGTATTAAATCTAAACATTTTTGGCTCATAAAACCGTTTGAAACCCAAATATTTTTCAAATTATGTTCATGGGCCAATTTCATAATTGGCAAAGCTGTTTCTAAAAATATAGTAGGCTCAGTATAGGTGTAAGAAATGGAAAGGCAATTATTGGCCTTAGCTTCTTCAATAATTTCCTCGGCTTTGATTAACTTTCCGGGAAACCTACTATCTAATTTTTCAACTTTCTGTAACTGTGAAATCTGCCAATTCTGACAATTAAGACAATGAAAATTACATCCCATGCAAGCAATGGAATAAGTTAAACTACCAGGTAAAAAATGAAATAAGGGCTTCTTTTCAATCGGATCAATATTTTTAGCAATCAAACGATTATAATTTAAAGAATATAATTTACCATCCACATTTTTTCTTACTCCACAAAAGCCAGCTTGATTTTCTGGAATATGACAAAAATGATTGCATAATTGGCAATTTACAACACCGCCAATTTTCTCCCCCTTTTCAAGGGGGAGATGTCGAGCTGAGCTCGACAGAGAGGGTTTACCTTTATTATATAATAGTGCTTCGTGCATATACGTTTCTTTTCTCCCCTTACTTTACTCTGTAAAACTATGGCGGGACCAAGTGGAGATTAAGCATGCCTGCCACGTCAAACGTGGCCTGCCGTAGCCTTCTTGACTCCCGTAGCTTTCTTGACTTCCGTAGCTTTAGCGAAGGAAGTAGCGAAGGAAGTAGCGAAGGGAGTGGCGAAGGCGGGAGGGGTTATATAATGATACTTTGCGCACATCTTTATTATAGCATTATAAAACGCAAAACTAAAAGTGTAAAGCGTAAAAACTCTTGACTATTTTCTAAATATATGTTATATTTAAATGTTAAATAGTAAATCTGTTATTTCTAAATCCCTCAAGGAAATAATAGATAGATATTTGTTAAGAGGGAAAATCAATCATAGTAGGAGGATTGATGAAAAAAATCGTTATTTTAATAATTGTAGCTATGTTGTCAGTTGCACTATTAAAGGCTGAAAAAGTAGAAAACCCCGAACTCTCTTCTATTAACTATTCCGATTATTGTAAAATAATCGGTTTTGTGGATTCCGAGGGACTTCAAAGTAGCAATGGCAGTAAATGTACCATTGTTAATGGATATAACATAAAAGTGTATCCGTGGGAAGGAATAATTATTACATCATCTTTCGATGTCAGTATCGTAGACAATGGGTTCGATGGAATTGATCCAGATGATGACATTGATAAAATAGAAGGAATTGATAATTTAAAAGATTTTCTCAATTCCTTTCCCTGGAAAGATAAATATGTCATTGAAGCTCAAAATGATAATGTTGATAAAGTTGAAGTTGACATTATCGAAGTCTTGGAGGAGGTGTTAAATAAATAATTATTTACACGTGGCCCCAATCATAAGAGATTGGGGTCTTTTTTTGTAAAACGAAAAACGTGATTAGTAATTAATAATTGGTAATTAGAAATTGCTTACAAGTTACAAATTACGAATTACCAGTTACTGTCTTACAACCTTTAAACTTGCTTTTTTTCTTGCTATAATGGAAATAGTAGATAAACCCAAAATCTATATTTTTTGTTATAATCGATACATATAATTTAATAATTTACCAACTTAACTATGCTTTTAGAACAATTAAAAAACTCATTTTTTTGGAATAATAGTATCTATAATTATTTACAGGCTTTAGTAATTTTTATAGGACTCCTTATTTTATTAAAAATTTTCCGGGAAATTATTCTAGCTAGATTAAAAAAATTGGCTAAGAAAACTAAAACTGAATTCGATGATATTTTAATTAATATCTTTAAAACCATTAAACCACCATTTTATTTATTAGCTGCTTTGTATATTTCTATCAAAATCTTATTTATCCCAGGCATAGTATCTAAAACAATAAACATTCTCTTTATTATTGCTATTATTTATGAAGTAATACGAGCTCTGGAAAAAGTAATTGATTATTCTTTTCGAGTTAAAGAAAAAGAAGATTCTTCAGTAGCTAAAACAATTAAATTAATTGTTAAAATTAGTATTTGGATCTTTGGTATAATTTTAGCCTTAAGTAATCTAGGAGTTAATATCTCTTCTTTAATTGCTGGCTTAGGTATTGGAGGCATTGCCGTAGCCCTGGCTTTACAAAATATTTTAAAAGATATTTTTAGCTCATTTTCAATCCTTATTGATAAGCCATTTGAAATTGGAGATTTTATCAAAGTTGGAAATGATATGGGAACTGTAGAAAAAATTGGAATTAAAACTACCAGAATAAGAACATTAGATGGACAACAATTAATAATTGCCAATAGTGAACTAACTGATGCTCGTGTTCAAAATTTCAAAAGATTGGAAGAAAGAAGAGCATTATTTAATCTGGGAGTTGTTTATGAAACTGAAAAAGAAAAATTAGAAAAAATACCCAATATCATTAAGGATATAGTTGAAAATCAAAAACAAACTAAATTTGATAGATGCCATTTTAAAAGTTTCGAAGATTTTAATCTAAACTTTGAAATATCCTATTATGTTCAAACCCAAGATTATAATGAATATCTTGATATAGTAGAAAAAATAAACTTGGCCATTATAGATTCATTTAGAAAAGAAAATATTGAATTTGCTTATCCCACCCAAGTAGAATATAGTAAATAAATTACCAATTATCAATACTCTATAAACCCGAAAATATTGTAAATTAAATTATTGATAATTAAATGAAAATTTCAAATTTCAAATTGTAAATTGAGCATATACTATATGAAAAATACTTTATTAATAACTCTCGACTTTTGGCCGAACAGAGGAGG
Source organism: uncultured Gammaproteobacteria bacterium (assembly GCA_964639335.1). Classification (GTDB taxonomy): domain Bacteria; phylum Patescibacteriota; class Patescibacteriia; order UBA1558; family S5-K13; genus JAIOTH01. Next base: position 11,502 of record CAZXCJ010000022.1, read on the forward strand.
GGTGGCTAATTATTATTATAATTTGGTAAAAAATTTGCCCAAGGAAAATATTTTTGTTTTAACTAGCGCTAAAAAAGAAAATAGCAATTTAAAAATTTATAATCAGCCCTTATTATATAAATTAATTTGGCCTCACTGGTTATGTGCTTTAAAAACAACAATTAAACTAATTAAAAAACATAATATAAAAATGCTCTGGGTTGGTGATTTATTACCCTTAGGAACCGTAGCATATACCATACGCAAACTACATAAAACACCTTATTTTGTTTCTTTACACGGCTTAGACATTTTAAATGCCTTAAAAAATAAAAGGAAAAAACTCTTAGCTGAAAAAATATTAAACCGCGCTAAATTTATAACTGTTAATAGTGAGTGTACAAAAAATTTGCTCAAAAATTTAGTTAAAGATCAGGCTAAAATTAAAGTTATTTATCCTGGTGTTAATGAAAACTTTACAAAATTAGATAATAATAAATTAGAACAAATAAAAGACAAATATAATTTAAAAGATAAAAAAATAATCCTCACTACTGGCCGTTTAGTAAAAAGAAAAAATCATTCTTTAATTATTCAAACTATTAAAAAACTAGTAAAGCAATTTCCTAACTTGATTTATTTAATCGTTGGCAACGGCCCGGAATTAAAAAATTACCAGTTACAAGTTACGGGCTACAAGTTACACGATCATGTTCAGATATTAACAAATATAGAAAATGACGAACTGCCTTATTTTTATAAATTATCAGATATTTTTGTAATGGTTAGTAAAGCCTCTCAAGATGATATTGAAGGCTTTGGTATAGTATATTTAGAAGCCGGAATATTTGGAAAACCAGCAATCGCATCTAATCAGGGTGGTTCAAAAGAAGCAGTTATAGACAATCAAACTGGCCTATTAGTTAATAATGATTTAGAAAAATTAAAAACTGCCGTCATTCAATTATTAACCAATCCAGATTTGGCTCAAAAATTAGGACAAAATGCCGAACAAAGAATTAAAACAAAATTTCTTTGGCCAGATATTAGCCAAAAATTAATAGAATACATAGAGCGATCCAAATCTACAAATTTACCCCGTTAAATTGATAATTCTTTATTTAACAGGGTAAATCCGAATAACCCGAATCGAGTCTGACTCGAAGAATTCGGGTCATTCGAGTATTATTCGTATAATTAGGATCGAGTTAATAAACCTGCTAAAATCTTCTAAGATTAAAATTCTATATGATGAATAAAAACAAACAAATAAACTTGGAAACATCAAAAAAATTCGATGTAATCATCTTTAATATGTCTAGCTATACTGAATGGATTAAGGGCATTAGTAATAGAAATTTTCATATTATTGACCACTTAAAACATAATCCGCAAATAAATAAAATCTTGGCAATTGATTATTTGCCGCATACCTGGAAAAGATTTTTTAGAAATTTTTACGAAAATATTGTTAATACTCCCTCTGGAAAAACTCTTAAAATTACTCCCTTAACTCGTATCTATCAGCCCGAAGAAAAAATAATTGTTTATTCTACTATTAAGAATAAAATTAATTTAAATAAGACCTTAAAAGAAATCAGCGACTTTGCTCAAGCCCAAAATTTTAAAAATATAATTCTCTGGTCTAATTATCCTTTAGTTACTAAACATTTTGATTTAATTGAGCACCAAGTATCTGTTTTTGACACTATAGATAATTGGTCTGAACATGCTTCTTATAAAAAATTTAAAAAAGAATTAAAACAAAATTACCAAATCATTAGAGATAAGGCCGATATCATTTTTATTTTAGCCAAAGATTCAGAAAAAATATTTCACCCCCGCAAAGAAAACATGTATCAAATTACTCAGGGAGTTGACTTGGTTCATTACCAAAATAAGAGTAAACTTATAAATAATGATATTGCTCACTTGCCTCATCCAATCATAGGTTATGTAGGAATCATTCAGGAAAATAGAATAAACTTTCCACTAATAGAATATCTAGCTCAAAAAAATCCCGATAAATCTTTAGTTTTGATTGGGCCGATTTGGAGAAAAGAAGACGAGGAAAGATTAAAAAAACTGCCCAATATTTATTTATTGGGAGCCAAAAGCTATGCCGAGGTGCCAAATTATATTCAACAATTTGATGTCGGCATTATTCCACATTTAGTAAATGAATTTATTAAATATACTTGTCCAATGAAATTATATGAGTATATGGCTTGTGGAATTCCAATAGTTACTACTGATACTCCTGGCGTAGAACAATTTCCTGATTATATAAAAATTACTAATGACTTTGAAAAATTTAATGAATTTGTCCAAAACGAATTAAATACTGATTCTGAAAAAAAAAGAAATGAAAAATTACAAATTATTAAAGAACATACTTGGGCTAAAAAAATAGATCAGATGCTTAATTATATTGAAAATGTATAATGTATCGTGTATTGGGGTAACATCAAACAACCACCATACATAATACATACACCATTATACATAATACATAATAAAAATGAACTTTGAACTAGAACTAAAAAATTTACTTAAAAAAGAAACTGGTTTAGATAATATTGTTCTAGAAATCCCGCCAAGTCCTGAATTGGGAGACCTTGCTTTTCCTTGTTTTCAATTAAGCAAACAGTGGCAAAAAAAACCTGCAGAAATTGCTCAAGAACTAGAAAAAAAATTACCTAAACCAAATTTTATTAGTGCAATAAAGGCCAATGGCCCTTATTTAAATTTCTCTATTAATTACAAATCATTGGCTCCCAAAATTTTAAACAAAATATATAAAGAAAAAAATTCTTACGGCCAATCTAAAATTGGACAAAAGAAAAAAATTGTTATAGATTATTCAGCTCCTAATATTGCTAAACCATTCAGCGTCGGCCACTTAAGAAGCACCGTTATTGGCCAAGCCCTTTATAATATCTTCAACTTTTTGGGCTATAAATCAATTGGAATAAATCATCTTGGTGACTGGGGTACTCAATTTGGAAAACTAATTTATGCTTACAAAGAATGGGGAGATGAAAAAAAATTAGAAAAAAATCCCATTAAATACTTGCTGTCTCTATATGTAAAATTCCATGAAGAAGCCAAAAAAAATGAAGAGCTAAACGAAAAAGCCAGAGAAGAATTCAAAAAACTAGAAAACAAAGACCCAAAAGTAACAAAACTTTGGAAAAAATTCAGCAAATTAAGTTTAAAGGAGTTCGATAAGATATACAAAATCTTAAATATAAATATTGACCATAACACCGGCGAGGCATTTTATAATAATAAATTAGAAAAGACAATTCAAAAAATTCAAGAAAAAATCAAAACTGAAAAATCTCAAGGCGCTCTGATTATAGATTTGCAAAAATATAAAATGCCACCACTATTACTAAAAAAATCTAATGGCACCAGCACTTATCATACTCGTGATTTAGCTACCGCTTTCTACCGACTCAAAAAATTTAATCCTGAAAAACTTTTGTATGTAGTTGGCTTAGAACAAAAATTACATTTTCAACAATTATTTAAAGTCTTGGATTTAATGGGCCTTAATAATAATAAATTTATTCATGTTGATTTTGGCTTATTTAGATTTCCAGAGGGCAAAATGTCAACCAGAAAAGGAAAGGTTGTTTTCTTAAAAGACGTAATTAACAAATCTATTGAATTAGCTACTAAAATTATTGATGAAAAAAATCCAGATTTAAAAAACAAAAAAGAAATTGCTAAAAAGGTTGGTCTTGGCTCTTTAATTTTTGGAGATTTAAAAAATGACAGAACAAAAAACATAGAATTTAATTGGGATAGAATTTTGTCTTTTGATGGAGAAACCGGTGCTTATCTACAATATACTTATGCTCGATCATGTAGTATTATTAAAAAGGCAAATATTAAAGTTACATCAAAAATTAATTTTGATACTATTAAAAAGAAAGAAGAAATTGCTATTATTAAAAGATTAAATTCTTTTTCAGATGCTTTAATTGAGGTTTCTGAGACATATCAAACAAATTATTTAACTCAATATTTAATTGATTTGGCAAAAGAGTATAATGAATTTTACAATAATTGCAAAGTTATAACCGAAAATCAAGAAGTAATGAAAATGCGACTCCTATTAGTAAACTCTGTTAAGCAGGTTCTACATAATGGCCTAAAATTATTGGGGATAGAAGTAGTTGAAGAAATGTAGTCTTTGCTAATATGCGAATAATACTAATTATACTAATCGAGATGAACTTGATACCAATAAATTTTATAAATTAGTATAATATTCGTATTATTAGTAT
>CAZXCJ010000022.1:15878-19802 GCA_964639335.1 uncultured Gammaproteobacteria bacterium
ATTAGTATATTAGTATTAACACATTCGTATATGAATTTAGAACCAGTCATAGGATTAGAAATACATGTGCAATTAAAAACAAAATCTAAAATGTTTTGTAGTTGTTCTAATGATGCCGAGGATAGAGAGCCCAATACTCTAATTTGTCCGATTTGCACTGGACATCCTGGTGCTTTACCAGTTTTGAATGAAGAAGCGGTTAATTATGGAATTAAATTAGCCCTGGCTTTAAATCTAAAAATAAATAAAAAATCTGTCTTTGAAAGAAAATCCTATTTTTATCCTGATTTACCTACTGGTTATCAAATATCTCAATTTGAACATCCTTTATCAACAGGAGGATATTATGTTTTAAAAACATTAAAAGAAAAAATTCGCATTGGCATTGAAAGATTACATTTAGAAAACGATGCTGCTAAAAACATTCATCAGGCAGAAAATAGTTTAATTGATTTTAATCGAGCCGGCACGCCTTTAGCTGAAATTGTTACTAGGCCAGATATCAAAACCCCAGCTCAAGCCAAAAACTTTCTACAAGATTTAAGAAGAATCTGTCGTTATTTAGAAGTATCTGACGCTGACATGGAAAAAGGACAATTGAGATGTGATGTTAACATCTCTTTAAGACCACAGGGAGATCAAAACCTTTATCCCAAAACTGAAATTAAAAATCTTAACTCTTTCCGGTCTGTAGAAAGGGCTTTAGAATATGAAATTAAAAGACAAACTGAGCTTTGGAATAAAAACAAAGCTCCCAAGGAAGAAACTACTCGCGGTTGGAATGACTCTCAGCAAATTACTGAATTACAAAGATCAAAAGAACTGGCTAACGATTATCGTTATTTTCCTGAACCCGATTTACCAGAATTAATTATAAAATCCAAACTGATTGATAAAATAAAAAACGAAATTCCCGAATTACCAAACGCTAAAAAAGAAAGATTTATAAAAGAATATGAATTAACTCCTCAAGATGCTGAAATTTTAATAGATAATAAAAAAATCAGCGAATATTTTGAAAAAGTAGTTTCAGAATTTAAAGAATGGCTTATATCAGAAGTAGAAAGTACTCGAGAAACTGAAAATGAAATATGGCAAAATAATAAAAAAAAGGCCGTAAAATTAATTAGGGGCTGGATTACCTCCGAATTATTTAAATTAATGAATGAAGATGGAATAACAATAGAGGAGTTGAAAATAACACCAGAAAATATGGGTGAATTTATTAAAACCGTCTATCTATCCAAAGTAAATAGTTCTAATGCACAAAAAATCTTAAAAATTATGTTTGACGAAGGTGGTGACCCCTCTCAAATCATAGAACAAAATGATTTAGAACAGGTTAGTGATAAATCAAAAATGGAAAAATTAGTTGAAAGTATTATTAAAAATAATCCTGAGCAAGTTGAACAATATAAAAACGGTAAAGAAAACCTAATTAAATATTTTGTAGGCATGTTAATGAAAAAAACCAATGGCAAGGCCAACCCTAGAATAGGAGAAGAGATATTTAGAGAAAAATTATCATAAATTTAAATTAAATATAATCGACCGCTAGACCTCAGTCTGGTGGTCGATTATTAAAATTAGCAAACAATTGTAATACGAATTAAGAATTACGAATAAAGGAAACGTAATTCGTGCTTCGTAATTCATTCTCCTAAAAATCTCTTGACCAATCTCTCCACCTCTTCAACATTTTTAATCCAGACAATGTCTTTCCGTTTCTTAAACCAAGTTAATTGTCGCTTAGCAAAATGATGAATAGCATTAGATAATTCGGCAAACAATTCTTCTTCATTAATCTCTTTTTTAAGGTATTTTGCTATCCAACGGTATTCTAATCCAAAATCATTTAATCTCTGCCAAGAGACCCCCTTTTGACGCAAATTTCGCACCTCTTGAACCATTTTTTCCTTTTCCAAACGATATTTTAATCGCTCATTAATACGTTTATAAATTATGTCTTTATCATATTTTACGCCTAAAACCAAAATATCTAAATTTGGTTTTTTCTTTTTCATTTTAGTAATGGAATTACCAGTTTTAGCAATTTCAATGGCTCGAATTAATCTACGAGGGTTATTTATATCAATTTTTTTATAAGCCGAAAAATCTAATTTCTTTAATCTATTTTGCAATTTTTGAATTGATAGCTTGTTTAATTGACGCCTGATTTTCTTGCCAAATTTCACATCCTCCAAAACACAACCATCAATAATTGAATTTAAATACAAACCTGTCCCGCCAACTAAAATTGGCAATTTACCTTGCTGATTTAATTCTTCAATTTTATCAAAAGCTAATTCTTGCCAATCTTTCAAAGTAAGTTGTTTCATCGGATTGGCAATATCTATCAAATGATAAGAAATTCCATTATAATCTTTCCGGTCCTTACCGGTGCCGATATCCATGCCGCGATAAACCTGGCGAGAGTCAGCAGAAATTATTTCACCATTGAACTTCTTGGCTAAATCAACTCCAATTTTAGTTTTTCCACAAGCAGTTGGCCCCAAAACCACTACTAGCTTATTTCTAATTTTTTCAGCTTCCATGCTCCAATCTAAAGCCTTAGTAATTCTAACATTAATAAACTCACCTAAATCTCCCTGAGAAACATTTTTAATTCTTAGGGCTCTATTGTTTTTAGTTTTAGCCATAGCGATACCTTTGTTTGTTTTTTGTACTAAAACTTGCTGAGTAGTTCCTAAAAATTTTTTATTCTTCTGAATAGATATTTGAGCTACTAATTTAGTAATTTCTTCATCGCGCTTTCTTTTTTCTGCTTGAGTAATTTTATCCTGATAAATTTTAGCTGAAACTGTTCCAGGACGAGGAGAGTAGAGTCCGGTAAAAATTGCCGTAAATTTACATTTTTTAACAGCCATCAAAGAATCTTTAAAATCTTTTTTAGTTTCCCCGGGGAAACCTAAAATAATATCCGTGGTTAAATTTGCTTGCGGAATATATTTATAAATTTGATTAACAATCTTATAAAATTGTTTCATATTATATTTCCGATTCATTAATTTTAAAATCTTATCACTCCCAGACTGTAAAGGTAAATGAATATGTTTAGAAATATTATCATGCTTAGCAATAACTTTAATTAACTTTAAATTAAATTTAGTAGGATAGGGCGAAAGAAAATTAATCCAAGCATTTGGTTTTAAAATTGCTACTTGTTCTAATAAATCAGCAAAGTCCTTGATATTAGATTTTTTATCAGAATTAATATATGAATTAACTGTTTGACCCAATAAACTAATCTTTTTAACTTCTGGACTTAAATTTTTAACTTCTTTTAAAATCTTCTGAGCCGAACGATTAATTTCTCGCCCCCGAGCATAAGGAACCGCACAATAAGTACAAAACTGATTACAGCCATTGGAAATAGGAATTAAGGCCTCAAAATCATTTTCTGGTTTTGATTTGGTTTCTAAATATGCCTGCCCGCTGTCGCGGGACGCGGCCAGGGAATTATCTCCTGGACAATATTGATAATGTTTTTTATGGGCTTTAATCAGCTTTGGCAATTCTTTAATTTTAGTAATGTCTATAATAATATCAAATCTGTCTGGCAATTTTTTAAAATCATTATCTAAAATACAGCCGGTTAAAATTTTTATAACTCCTTTTTTTAATTTCTTTTTATGAAAAGCCCCGTAAATTCTGTCCACAGCTGTTTGCCGAACACTACAAGCAATTAAAACTATAATATCTGCTTTTTCCATCTGTTCAACTTTTTGAAATCCAACAGAATTAAAAATACTAGCTAATTTTTCTGCATCAGCCTGATTCATCACACAACCAAAATATTTTAGATAGTATTTCATAAACTTTTAACTTGTCCCGCGGAGCGGGATCCCGCCTGCCTGCGCGTAGCCGCTTCGGTCGCCGACGTGCCAAAGCCACTTTGGCGAC
>CAZXCJ010000023.1:0-19114 GCA_964639335.1 uncultured Gammaproteobacteria bacterium
AATTGAATTTACTCAGAAATATACAAAAGTGTTACCTATGTGGTCTTCTAGTACACGGGGTTGACAAAAAAATTAGATTATATATAATGAATGAACAAATGCGGAATTACCCAAAAGAGAAGGGTGCTTGGCCTTCCTAGGAGACCATTCACGGATTAATATTCGTATTCCGCTCCAATTTTTGACAAAACGGTATCGTTAGCTCATCCAAGTTGAGCACTTGCATAAAACGTGCAAGAAGATGAAGGTTAAACTCCTTCACGGCACCACCAATTTTTCAGGAAAGAGTAAATTGTACACCATATTAATTTGATATGGAACAATTTTAAATTTTCTTCTTGGGGTGTGGGAATTTTTTATTTTTTCCCTCGATCGTAAATAACGATCCTCTAGGAAGAGAAGCTCTTTCCTGAATTTTTAAACTCTCCCTTCTAATTCACAAAAAATTATTAGTATGCATTCAATTTATATGCATACAAAAAAATAATAGGTGAAGAAGAATCGAGAGTTTTTCTTTTTATCTGCATTTTAATGGCTTAACAAATTTTGTATAAAAATTTTTTTTTAAAAATTACAACTCAATATCACCCATTAATGTTTACTCCTTAATACTTAATTCTTTCTTCTTCCTCCTTGCCCATTTTGACTTTTACCACAAATAAAGTAAAATTAAAGTTAGCAGAAAATAAAAAATGAAAATATTAAATACCCTCGACTCTTAACTTTAAATTTTATAATCAATAATTAACTTGCAACTTTTAAACTTGCAACTTACAACTAATTCCTATGTCCTATTTTCTAAAATCTAAAAAATTAGATATTAAAACTGGCCAGCAAATCATTGCCCTTTTTGATGAAGAAGAGGCCTTTCATTTTGGTATCCGACCCGGTGATAAAGTAGAAATTAAATGGCGCGGAAAAACTGCCGTTATTGAAGCCAACACTTCCGCCAAAAAAATTCAACGTGGCTTTATTGGTTTATATAGTGATTTTTGGGATAAATATAAATCTCTCCAAGATTTAGAAATAGTAGAGGTCAATTTTGTAGGTCGAGCCGAATCTGTTAATGCTATTAAGAAAAAAATCCGTGGTGAAAATTTAAACCAAGAAGAATATAATTCTATTGTCAAAGATATTGTTGAAAATCGTTTATCAAACACTCAAATTGCCTATTTTGTTGCTTCTTCATATATGAATCCTTATACCAATCAAGAATTATTTTATATGACTAAGGCCATGGCTGAAAATGGTGGCCAATTGGATTTAAAAGGAATGGTAGCTGATAAACACAGTATTGGCGGTGTCGCTGGTAATAGAACTACTATGATTATAATTCCTATTGTTGCTTCTTTGGGCATTCAAATAGCTAAATCGTCTTCAAGGGCTATCACATCTGTTTCTGGCACAGCTGACACCATGGAGCTCTTATGTCCGGTCTCACATTCTATTAAAAAAATAAGACAAATTATCAAAAAGACCAATGCTTGCATAGTTTGGGGCGGAGGATTAAATTTAGCTCCAGCCGACGATAGAATTATTAAAGTCAATTATCCGATTGCCATGGAATCTTATGATAAGGCAATTATTTCTATTATGGCTAAAAAAATAGCGGCCTCATCCACTCATTTAGTAATTGACTTACCTTATGGACCCACCACTAAAGTACCAAATAAAAAAGACGCTGAATTAATAAAGAAAAAATTTGAATATATTGCTAAAAAATTTAAAATGAAAGTAGCTGTGCAAATTGTACATACTACTGATCCAATTGGAAAGGGTATTGGGCCAGCTTTAGAGGCCCGAGATGTGTTGCGGGTCTTACAACAAAAAGAAAATAAGCCAGGTGATTTAGAAAACAAATCTATTACTTTGGCTGGGGAACTTTTAGAATTATGTAAAAAAGTTCCAAAAGGACAGGGCGAGGGTTTGGCCTGGAAACAATTAAAAAACGGCTTTGCTTGGAAAAAAATGCAGGAAATCATTGAAATTCAGGGCGGAAATCCTAAAATTGATTCTGAAGACATTACTATTGCCGCTATTAAACACTATGTAAACGCTGAAAAAAATGGAAAAATTACTTTAACAAATAATAAATCCATCAGTAATATAGCGCGAACCTTGGGTGCACCTAGTGATAAATTAGCTGGCATTTATTTAAATAAAGAGTATGGCAATAGAATTAAAAAAGGAGAAAGATTATACACATTATATGCTCAAAATCAGGAAAGAATGGATTTAGCTAAAATTGCCATCAAAAAAGAGGAAAACGAAATCTTTCACATTGAATAACATAATGCCAATATACTAATTGATACTAACCTGCCTGCCCGTCCTCCGCACCCCGAACCGTATGGTGCAGGGGGAGGATGGACGCGAAGCCTGCCTATGCCGAAACGAAGTTTCAGCTTCGTGCAGGCAGGCCGTGGTTTCGCTACGGCGAAGGCAGGTAATACTAATACAATACTAATGACCAAAGTTATACATGTTAATCAAGATATTTATTCGCATTGCATTCGTATAATTGGTATTCACCCTGTTAAATTATTTTTTCAAAATATTATTTAACAGGGTAAATTCGTATATTGGAATTATAATCGGTATGCCTAAAAAAATTACAGTTGCGCTTGGTTTAAGCGGCGGTGTAGATTCATCAGTCGCTGCTTTTTTATTGAAAAAACAAGACTATAATGTCGTTGCTTATTATATGAAAAATTGGTCGGCTGATATTGGTAAATTCAAATGCCCATGGAAGAAAGACCACGACGATGCTTTAAGGGTTGCCAATTATTTAAATATTCCTCTATATACTTTGAATTTTGAAAAAGAATATAAAAAAAAAGTTGTTGATTATTTATTTGCCGGCTATAAAAAGGGGATTACTCCCAATCCAGACATCATGTGCAATAAGGAAATTAAATTTAAAATATTTTTAGAAAAGGCCTTAAAATTAGGAGCTGATTTCATTGCTACTGGACATTATGCACAAGTTTCCGCCACATGCCAAAGGCAGTCCGTCCTTTGGCGGAAAGGCGGATCCGCCTCCGGCGGAAAAAATGGTTTTCATTTACTAAAAGGAAAAGATAAAAACAAAGACCAATCTTATTTTTTATACACTCTAAGCCAAAAACAGCTTTCTAAAACATTATTTCCTGTTGGTGCATATACTAAACCGCAAATTAGAAAAATTGCCAAGCAAGCAAAACTTCCCACCGCAGATAAAGTAGATTCGCAGGGCATTTGTTTCATTGGCGAAGTAGATATTAAAGAATTCTTGAAAACTAAAATTAAACCTAAAAAGGGCGACATTATTACTACCGAAGGAAAAAAAATAGGACAGCATGAAGGTGTTTGGTATTATACAATAGGACAAAGAAGAGGTATCGGAATTGGTGGCGGAATCCCTTATTTTGTTATAGAAAAAGATATCAAAAATAATAAATTAATTGTGGCTAAGGGCTCTTGGTCTGAAGAATTATTTACTGATTATTGTTTAGTTAAAGAAATGCATTGGATTAATCAAATTCCTACCAAAGGTCTCGAGCGAAGTCGAGAGAAATTACCCTTAAAATGCGCTGTTAAAACTCGTTATCGCCAACCAGACCAAGCATGTACGGTTTTAAAAGAAAAAAATTACTATAAAATTAAATTTGCTCAAAAACAGCGGGCAATTACTTCTGGCCAATCTGCAGTTTTATATCAAGGAGAAGAGTGTTTAGGTGGGGGAATTATTGTTTAATTTGACAAAAAGTTTAAAAAGTATAAAGATATAATATCAACAAAAAATACCTGGAGGTAGCATGAAAATTCTGAAAGCAGTAATAATCATACTATTTGGTTTATTTAGTATCTTTATGGTTGGTATGGGTTGTATTTTTTATGAAAATATAAAAGCCATGCCCGAATAATAACAGAAGAACGAAAAAATAAAAATCGGAGGTACGATGAAAAAGATAATAGTAGTTTTATTTGTTTTGTTATTAGTTTCTTCTCTTCTCTTTGCCGGAGACAAAAAAGAGGAAAAGGGAAGTTGGAGCGTGTTAAAAATAGTAGGCGTTGTTGGGCTTGTTATTATATTCACGGTTGCTATTTCAATAATAGCAATGATTGTTCATACCCTTATATATGGTGGTAGGACTGATGCAGGAGCTCTTCGTCTTACTGAAAATTCATCCCTCAATTTAAAATTGAAAGAGTGGATTGAAACCGAGGAAGATCAGATCAATTTGGAATTTATCATTAAAAAAATTGTAGGAAACAAAATTACCCTTCGGTGTAAAATCTTCCGGGGAACTAAAGAAATTCTCACTAGAACTTTTGGGGTGGATAAAACCCAAAAAGTAACTAGAAAAATCAAGGAGGCATTAACCTTTCCCATTGATATCTCTATTGACCATTCTTCTAATCCTGACAAACTTGAAATTGAAGTAGAAAGGATAATTCCTGAAAATTTAGATAACAATGCATATTTATATATGCAGAATTCATCTAACGACCTATGAATTTATAATTTTGAACCTTTGACTCAGAGCAATCTGATCAAGGGTTCAATTTTTTTAACTTAATTTTGACTTTCATCTTAAAAATAGCTACAATTTTATTATTAACTAAGAACTAATTTATGAACTCCGTTGAAATTAGAAAAAAATATTTAGAATTTTTTAAACAAAAGGGTCACACTATTTTACCTTCGGCTTCTTTAATTCCGGAAAATGACTCCACTACCTTATTTAATACTGCTGGCATGCAACCTTTAATTCCTTTTTTAATAAGTGAAAAACATCCCGCTGGAACAGCTGTGGCTAATTGTCAAAAATGTATTAGAACAGGCGATATTGACGATGTTGGTGATGCTTGGCATTTAACTTTTTTTGAAATGTTGGGCAATTGGCCATTTGGTAGTTATGACAAAGAACAAATCATTAAATGGTCTTGGGAATTTTTAACATCAAAAAAATGGTTAGGAATTGATCCTAATAAATTATATATAACTGTATATAAAGGAGATGAGGATATTCCCAAAGACGAAGAATCTATAAAATTTTGGCAAGAATGTTTTCAAACTGTCAACATCAATGCCCAAGAAAACGAAAGAATATTTGCTTTAGATAAAAAAAATAATTGGTGGGGACCGGTTGGAAACTCCGGACCTTGTGGACCAGATACTGAAATGTTTATTGATACTGGTCAAAAAAAATGTTCTGCTGAATGTAAACCTGGATGTTCATGCGGAAAATATGCTGAAATTTGGAATGATGTATTTATGTTTTATTATAAAAATCCAGATGGCACTTATAAAGAATTAGAAAACAAACAAATTGATACTGGCTTTGGCTTGGATAGGGCAACGGCTATTTTAAATAAAGCTGATAATATTTACGACTGCGATTTATTCATCCCCATTATTGATAAAATCAAAGAGCTAGCAAATATTGATAAGCCAAATCCAGAACAATTAAAATCTATTAGAATTATTGCCGACCATATTAGAAGTGCTGTATTTATAATGGGTGATAACCTAGGCATTGCTCCTTCTAATCTAGACCAGGGTTATGTAGTCCGAAGATTATTAAGAACAGCTATTCGTCATGGTAAATCATTAAATATTCCGCAAGATATAAATTTAACCGTGGAAATAGCTAAAATTGTCATCAATTTAATGAAAAATGTCTATCCGGAATTAGAAAAAAATAAAGATGTAGTTCTAAATAATTTGACTAAAGAAGAAAATCAATTTGAAAAAACTTTAGACAAGGGATTAAATGAGTTTAATAAATTAAAAAAAGTAAGCGGTGAGGATGCTTTTAAGTTATATTCAACTTATGGTTTTCCATTGGAAATAATCATTGATTTGGCCAAGGAAAGGGGAGAAAAAATTAATATAAAAGAATTTAATCAAGAATTTAAAAAACATCAAGAATTATCTCGAACTGCTTCGGCTGGTAAATTTAAAGGCGGTTTAGCCGACCATTCCGAAATTGTAACTAAATATCATACGGCTACTCATTTACTACACGAGGCTTTAAGAAAAGTATTAGGTGAACACGTCCAGCAAAGGGGCTCTAATTTAAATACCGAAAGATTAAGATTTGATTTTTCTCATCCGGAAAAAATGACAGATGAGCAAATCAAAAAAACAGAGAATTTAGTTAATAATATTATTAAAAAAGCATTACCAGTTGAATGTCAAGAAAAATCAGTTGATGAAGCTAAAAATGAAGGCGCCATTGGTCTATTTGGTGATAAATATGGGGATAAGGTTAAGGTTTATACAATTGGTGATTTTTCTCAGGAAATTTGTGGTGGGCCACATGTAGAAAACACTTCAGAATTAGGACATTTTAAAATAATCAAAGAACAATCGGCAAGTGCTGGGGTTAGAAGAATTAAAGCTATTCTTGAGTAGGACTTAACATGTAACATTTAACTTGTAAATATTAACTCTCGACCGTAACCCGTACTCCATAATCCGTGTTCCGTATTCTGTATTCTGTATCTACCTGTTGACAAAAAATTTAAAAAGGTTATAATTATTCTATAATTTATCAACAATTAAAAACAAACACAGATAAAATAAATTTTGTTTATTTTATTATTTTTTAATGGCAGAAAAAAAAGACAATCAAATTAAAACTCCAGAAAAAAACAACACTAAGGATTTTATAGAGATAGACGGGACAGTATTGGATGCCCTACCTGGGGCCCAATTTAAAGTAGAATTAGAAAACGGACATGAAATATTGGCCTATTTATCGGGTAAAATGAGAATGTTTAAAATTAAATTATTACCCGGAGATAAAGTCAAAATAGAAATGACCCCCTATGATATGAATCGGGGTAGAATAACTTATAGATATTAGTATTAGTCAAATTTAGAATTACCAATTTTAAATTTCGAATGAATTTTTAATAATCCAATTCTTAATTAATTTAAAATCCATAAATTCAAAATTTAATCAAAATTCATAATTCATAACTCAAAATTAACCTATGAAGGTAAGAGCATCGGTAAAAAAAATATGTCGAGATTGCAAAGTGATCCGCCGCAAGGGTCGCTTAGTTTGTATTTGTAAAAATCCTAAACATAAACAACGACAAGGATAAGATCAATTTAGAATTACGAATTTTGAATTTTGAATTAATTTCTTATCTAATTCAAAATTCACAAATTCAAAATTCAATCGAAATTAAAAATTATAAATTCAAAATTAAATAATATGCCTAGAATATCCGGAATAAACATACCAAACGAAAAAAGAGCTGAAATAGCTCTTACTTATATTTATGGAATTGGAAGAAGTTCTTCAAATAAAATATTAAAACAAGCTAAAATTAATCCCGATACACGAGTAAAGGACTTATCGGAAGATGATATTAATAAATTAAGAAATGTTATTGAAAAAAGTTGTAAAACTGAAGGTGATTTAAAAAGGGAAATTTTATTAAATATTAAAAGATTAAAAGATATTAAGGCTTATAGGGGAATTAGACATGCCAAACATTTGCCAGTTCGCGGACAAAGAACCAAGACAAATTCCAGAACCCTTCGTGGAAACAAAAGAGGCATAGCTACTTCTGGTAAAAAACCAACCGCTCAAAAAACCTAATCATTAAAAAATTATTATAAAAATGGCAAAAGCAAAAATAGTTAAAAAAAAGAAAAAAAAGAAAATAATGGTAAAAAGTGGTCGTGCATATATAACAGCTACTTATAATAATACTATCATCACTCTTACTGATGCTCAGGGCAATGTTTTAACATGGTCTTCGGCTGGCTTAATGGGCTTTAAGGGTCCTAAAAAATCTACCCCCTATGCAGCAGAAATTATCGGCCGAGATGTTGTCAATAAAGCAAAAAACCACGGATTACAAGAGGTTGATGTTTTTATTAAGGGCGTTGGTTCTGGCCGAGATAATGCCATTCGTTCATTACACTCCAATGGATTAAATATTTTATCAATAAAAGATATCACACCCATACCTCATAATGGCTGTAAACCCCCCAAACCACGAAGAGTATAATTAAATCAGTCCTTAGTCATTAGTTGTTAGAAAAATCCCGAAGACTAACGCCTAAAGACTAATACCTAATAACTAATTAATATAATGAGAAAAATAAGTTCAAAATGTAAATTATGTCGCATGGAAGGCCAGAAATTATTTTTAAAAGGTGAAAGATGTAATAGCCCCAAATGCGCTATGGTCAAAAAAAATTATAAACCTGGATTTCACGGACCTAAAAAACAAATGAAAAGAATATCCGCCTATGGGCAGCAGCTCCGAGAAAAGCAAAAGACCAAAAGAATATATGGTTTATTAGAAAAACCATTTTCTAATTTAGTTAAAAAAGCCTTAAAAAATAAAGAAGACGCTGGAGCTTTTTTAATAGAAAAATTAGAAAATAGGTTTGATAATATTATCTATAAATTAAAACTAGCTCCTTCTAGAAATGCCGCTAAACAATTAATAGCTCACAATCATTTTCAAATTAATGGAAAAAAAGTAAATATTTCCTCTTATATCCTTAAAATAGGAGATAAAATAAAAGTTAAAGAGAACAAAAGTTCAAATAAATACTGGGAGAAAATCAAAAAAAATAAAAATTTAGCTAAAGAAATTCCAGAATATTTAAGTTTGGATTCTAAAAAATTAGAAGCTCAACTAACCGGTCAACCCAATATTGAAGATATTAAAAAAAGCATTGACACTTCTTTAATCATCGAATTTTATTCTAGATAATAACGCGATGCCAATATGCTTCTTCAATTTTAAATTTTGAATTAATTAGTGTATTAGCATCATTTAATTCGTATCATTAGTATTAACAATTAAAAATAAAAAAAATGGAAAACTTACCATTGCCAAAAACAATAAGTTATAAAGAAATTAAAAAAAATAAAACTCAACTTATAATCGAACCATTATTCACCGGATATGGTATTACTATTGCTAATTCTTTGCGCCGGGTTTTATTATCGTCTTTAACTGGAGCTTCTGTTACTAAAGTCAAAATTAAAGGAGTTAGCCATGAATTTTCAACTCTACCCAATATTAAAGAAGATATGGTGGAACTTATATCAAATATCAAAAAAATCCGGCTAATTTTGATATCGGATGAACCAGTAAAACTAAAATTAAAAATTAAGGGTGAAAAAGTGGTCAGAGCCAAAGAGATTGATAAAAATGCTCAAGCCGAAATAACCAATCCTGACCTAATTATTGCTCATTTAACCGATAAAAAAGCCGAACTAGAAATTGAAATGACCGCTAAAAAAGGACAGGGTTATGAAACAGTAGAAAGCAGAACCGATGAAAGTTTGGCCGCCAATGAAATTAGTATTGATTCTGTTTATTCTCCAATTATTAATGTTAGTTTCAATATTGAATCTGTCCGAGTTGGAAAAAGAACTGATTACGAAAAATTAAAAATGAAAATCCAAACTGATGGCACAATTAGTCCTGAAGAAGCTATAGATAAAACAATAAAAGTTTTAATAAATCATTTAGAATTAATTCCTCAGAAGAAAATTTTAGCTAAAAAAACTAAAAAAGTAAGTAAAAAAACCACTAAAAAAACTGCTCCTAAAAAAGTTAAAAAAACAGTCAAAAAAGCTACTCCTAAAAAAATCAAGAAAAATAAAAAAACTAAGAAAGCTAAGTAAGCTAAAAAGCTAAGCAAGCTAAGCAAGCTAAAAAAACCTATGCGCCATAAAAAGAAAACTAAAATTTTAGATAGAAAAACGGGACCCAGAAAGGCCTTGATTAAAAATCTAGCTGGTCAAGTTGTTTTATTTGAAAAAGTAAAAACCACCAAAGCTAAAGCTAAAGTTGTAAAATCATATTTAGAAAAATTAATCACTAAATCTGCCAAAAATGAATTAAATACAAAGAGATATTTAAAAACAAAGTTAAATTCAGACAACGCCATTAAAAAACTCTTAGAGGTTTTTGGTCCAAGATATAAAGATAGAAAAGGCGGTTATTTAAAAATTGTCAAAGCTGAAAACAGAAGAGGAGATGGAGCAGAAATGGCTTATTTAATTTTTACCAAGTAAAATTATGGATCAAATAAAAAGAGAAACAATTAAATTAGACGCCACTAACCAAAGCATGGGCAGATTGGCTAGTGAAATTGCTACACATTTAATGGGTAAAACTAAGGCCTCTTATCAGCCCCACATGGATATGGGTGATAATGTGGAGGTTATCAATGCCGCTCAAATGAAATTTACTGGCAACAAGTTAGAAAACAAAAAGTATTATCGACATACTGGATATGTAGGAAATTTAAAAACTATTAAATTAAAAGATTTATTTCCTCAAAAAGCTGATATTCTTCTTAAAAATTGCGTTTCTCACATGCTGCCTAAAAATAGATTAAGAAAATTAATGCTAAAAAGATTAAAAATTAATAAATAAAGCTATCTAGCTTCAATATAAATATGGCTGAAAAATATACTTATGCCGTTGGAAAAAGAAAAAGCGCCTCTGCCACTATTAGGGCTTATAATGGAAAGGGTGAAATTATAGTCAATGAAAAAACTTTGAGTGATTATTTTAACAATAAAATTTTAGAAGATATTGTTATTTCTCCTTTAAATCTTTTAAGTTTAACTAATAAATATAAAATTACCATTAAAGTTCAAGGTAGTGGTAAAAGAGGGCAGGCCGAAGCAATTAAATTGGGCATTGCTCGGGCCTTAGTAAAGATCGATGAATCAAATCGTAAAATCTTAAAAACTAAGAGCTTTTTAACCCGTGATCCTAGAGTAAAGGAAAGAAAAAAACCTGGTTTAAAAAGAGCTCGCAAAGCCCCTCAATGGAGTAAGCGATAACTTGCGACATCCTGAGTTTATCGAATGGATGGTCAAAACGTTAAATATATTACATTACATATCAACCCTGTACCGTACGGTACAGGGTTTTTGTTTTCTAATCCAACTCGTCGGGTCGGTTGAAAAATTACATTATTAAGAGTATTATGAGGATATAATAATATGAGTTTGTATAAAATGGGTTATCTAAAATTTAATTTTTTATCATCATGAAACCAAGTAAAATTGTAAAAATCCAAACCTATTGTCCCAAAGACACTGCAGATAATATTCGTCTAGCAATTGGAAAAGCTGGCGGTGGTATAATCGGCAATTATACTTATTGTGCTTTTTTAACAAGTGGGCAGGGGTATTTTTTGCCAATGAATGGTTCTAATCCGACCATTGGCAAGCAAGGCGAGTTTGAAAAAGTAGATGAGATTAAAATTGAGTTTGTATGTGAGCAAAACAAAATTAAAAAAGTTATTAATGCTATTAAAAAAGCACACCCATATGAAGAAGTACCCATTGATATTTTTCAATTACTAGACTTGGAATAATAAAAAATCAAAGTTCAGATAATAAAGTAAATGAGGTTCAAAAATTTTTGCTCCGTTTCATTGCGTAAAAACTTTATATATTTTAAACGATATGAAATAATTATTTTCTTATTACTATGAAAACATTAATTTTGACTTCAAGCGGAAATTTTATCACTACAAATAATATAAATTGTTTCTTGCCGAAAAAAATCGTTAATTGCAAAATCGCATATATAATAACGGCGTCTAAAAAAGTAGACGACACGAACTATATCGATAAGCATCGACAAAAAATGGATGAGCTGAACTTTTCCTACACCGAAATTGACATTGCGGGTCAGAATAAAAATGAATTAAAAAAAACACTTGACGGGTATGATATTGTCATGGTTGAAGGCGGAAACAGTTTCTATTTATTAAAAGCCGTTCGTGAAAGCGGCTTTGACAATATTATTAAGGACTTAATTGCAAAAGACGTGGTTTATATAGGTTCAAGCGCTGGCTCTTATATTGTGTGCCCATCAATCGTAATGGCAACTTGGTCAAAACAAAAATTTGATGAGTGCGGAATTACAGACCATACAGCTATAAATCTAGTACCCTTTTTAATTCAAGCTCATTACACGCCAGATATGCAAAAAATGTTGAAAAAAAAATCAAAAAACCTACAATATCCAATAAGAGCTTTAAATGATGAACAAGCTATTCTTGTTCGTAACGAAAAAATTCAGCTCTTAGGCAGTGGTGATGAAATAATCATGTAAAGTGATATTGCCATGATAAAAAAACAATACTTTATATAACAGCATATATCTAGTTCACAAACCTGCCTGCTAGCGAGGGTAGGTAAACCCCGGTACTCAAACTCGGGATTTTTTGTTTCGGCTTAAATAATGTATAATTACTCCATGGAAAATATTTCCCCATCAAATAAATTAGTCAAAAATACCAGCTATTACACCATGGCCTTGGTAATTCAAAAAGTGATCTCCTTTACTTATTTTTCCCTTTTAGCTACTCAAATTGGTTCTGAAAAAATCGGCCAATATTTTTTTGCTATTTCTTTTGTTACTATTTTTTCGGTATTCCTTGATTTTGGATTAAGTAGTTTATTAACTAGAGAAATAGCTAAAGCCCAAGAATCAATTCAAAAATTAGTTAGTAATACTATAGCCATTAAGTTAATTGGATCAATCATTATCATTATTGCTATCTACATCACTATTAATCTATTAAATTACAACTTAGATATTAAAAACTTAGTTTATTTATCTTGTATTACTATGTTAATAGACAGTTTTACTTTAACTTTTTGGGCCATTATTAGGGGCCGGCATAATTTAAGTTTTGAAAGCATTGCTTCTGTTGTGTTTCAAGTTATTGTTTTAAGTTTAGGTTATGTAATGCTTCAATACACTCACGATCCTTTCTTATTATTAATAGTTTTATTAGTTGCTAGTACTTTTAATTTAATATTTTCTGGATCAGTTTTAAGATTTAAATATAAAATTTTTTTACGACCTGTTTTAAACAAAGAATTTGCTAAAAAATTAATGATTATTGCCTGGCCCTTTGCATTAGCAGCTATATTTATGAGAATCTCTGGTAGTATTGACTCAATTTTCTTATCAAAATTTTCTGGTGATCAAGCAGTTGGTTATTATTCTTTACCTTATAAAATAACTTTTGCTTTTCAATTTATACCAATGGCTTTTGTGGCATCGCTTTATCCGGCATTTACTCATTTTTTTAATTATGAAAAAGAAAAATTAAAAAGTACTTTTAATAAAAGTTTAATTTACCTTTCTGTGCTTTCTATTCCTATTGGAATTGGAATAGCTATTATGGCTAAAACTATAATTTTAAATGTTTATCAAGAACAATATATTCCTTCAATTTTAACTCTGCAAATATTAATCTGTAATTTGCCTTTAATATTTTTAACATTCCCAATGGGTGCCTTATTAAATGCGGCTAATTTACAAAAAATACACACTAGAAACATAGGATTTACTATGATTGTTAGTATTATTGCTAATATTATCCTAATCCCTATTTATTCTCACATAGGAGCTGCCATAGCATCAATTTTGGCAACTATTTGTTATTTGGTACTTAATATAATAAGTTCTCGTAAAGTCGTTAAATTTAACTATAAAATCATCAACTCTAACTTTTTACGAATAATTTTAGCTTGTTTAATAATGTCGCTTAGTTTATTCTTTTTTAAAGATAAAATCCATTGGTTATTGAATATTGTTATATCTGGATTATTTTATATAATAATGACCTTTGCCTTAAGAGTTTTAACAAAAGAGGACTTGGGATTTCTGAAACAGGTATTTAAAAAGTAATTAGTAATTAATAACTAGTAATTAGTAATCCATACTCCGTCTATTAATTACAGACCACTAACTATCAATTATTTCTCTTGCCTATCAAGCATACATCCAGTATAATTTAAAGTATGAAACTGGTTTTGAAAAGAACAATCCAGGTATTTTTAGTGTCAGCATTTGTGATGATTGCTGGTTTTTTAATTTCTTCAAAAACCGCTAATTCTGCCAAAAATAAGCAGGAGCTCTTAATCCAAATGAAAAATTCTGACCAAATATACTTAATACACTTTGACGACTCCGTTGATTTAGAAAATATCAAAAAAGAATATGAAAATTATGAAGAAATAGAAGCAATAGATTACAATAATGACTTTTATATTTCTTATTATCCTAATGATGAAAAACTTCCTTACCAAAATTATTTAAATCAAATTAATGCTTTAGAGGGCTGGACTTGGTCTAGAGAAGCTGAAGACATAACTATTGCTATAATTGATACTGGAGTGGATTTATATCATCCTGATTTACAAAAAAACATTTGGACAAATGATGCAGAAATTCCTGACGACAATATAGACAATGACGGTAATGGATATATAGACGATGTTTATGGCTGGGATTTTGTTAATGAAACGGCTGATAATAATGTTAAATTAAGCCGAGGATATAATAAGGATGCTGTTAACCATGGGACGGCAGTAGCTGGCATTGCCGCGGCCATTGGAGACAATCAAGAAGGAATCGCCGGCATTGCCTGGAAACCAAAAATAATGTCCCTAAGAGCTTTAGACAGCCAAGGTTATGGCAATACTTATAATGTAGCTCGGGCTATTAATTATGCGGTCAATAATGGAGCTGATATTATCAATTTGAGTTTTGTGGGTAGTAAAAGCGATTCCATTTTATCCAGTGCTATTCGCAGGGCCTATCAAGCTAATGTGGCAGTCGTGGCCGCGGCCGGCAATGACAAAGGTTATGGAATAAGTTTAGATGAAGCCCCCAAATATCCAATCTGTAATGACTTTGGTGAAAACATGGTATTTGGAGTAGGTTCGGTTGATATAAATAATAAAATTTCTGAATTTTCTAATTTTGGAAAATACTGTATAGACATTATGGCTCCTGGAGAAAATATATATAGTACTCAAGTTTATCAACCAAACATTAATGCTTTTAAAGAAAAATATGGTAATCATCGAAGTGGCAGTTCATTTTCAGCTCCCTTAATTTCCGGCACAATAGCACTAATTAAGGCTATTGACCCTAATTTTACCTTAGAAGAAATACATAATCTTCTTGAAGATAATGCAACCGATATATCATTTAAAAATTTTAGTTATCGAAAAAAAATTGGAGCAGGATTATTAAATATTAATCAAACATTATTGGGAGCCCGGCATTTAAAAAATTCCAGAAAATTATCTATCCTAACTATACCTATTAGCGGTATTAACCCAGATATTAAATTTTTTGACCAAAAAAATGATACTATAGAAATTAAAAATTTAGAAAAAGATTACTATAGCTATAAATATAAAATTGACAGTGGCGATATGGATGGTGACGGAAATCAAGAAATAATAATATCAAAAACAAATTGGCAGGGAACTCAAATTTCAATTTACGATGAGGAATGGAATTTATTAAAAACTCTTGATTTGGAATATACTCAACCCATAGATATAGCATTGGGAGATTTATATAATACTAAAAGAGAAAAAATTATTGTTGGCACTCCCATAAATCAAAAACCAGAGGTGTTGATATATGATTTAAGCGGAAAATTATTACATAGATTTTTGGTTTATGATGAAAAATTTAAAGGCGGAGTTTCTGTGGCCGTGGGAGATGTGGACGGTGATTATAACCAGGAAATTATTACTGCTCCGGCCAATAATGGCGGACCGCATATTAGGATATTTGATAGAAATGGCGGTTTAAAAAGCCAGTTTTTTGCCGGTAATGAAGAATTTAGAGGTGGATTAAATATTGATGCGGGTAATTTAAATAAAGACAAAAAAGAAGAAATCGCTATTACCCCTAGAAGCAATAGTGCGCCATATGTATTAATTTATGATATTTATGGAAAACTATTATCCAGCTTCTTGGCTTACAACGAAAACTTTAAAAAAGAGGTGGATATTAAAATTGCTGATATAAATTCTGACTATAAAAATGATATTATTACTTCTGCTGGCGCCGGAGGCGGACCGCATATTAGGATATTTGACATGCAAAAAAATTTAATAAAACAATTTTTTGCCTATAGTCAAAACGACTGGCGAGGAGTATATATTAGTACCTTTATTCAAAAATGATGTTAAAATTCTTGAAAAAAAATTCTTTAAAATCACAGATTATAAAGTTTAGTTTAATCGGAGGATTAAATTTTCTAGTAGACTTTATAATTTACCTTTTTCTAACTAGAATAATATTGCTTTATTTTTTACTGGCCAATGTTGTTTCATTTCTAATAGCCAATAGCCTCAGCTTTTTATTAAACAAAAATTTTACCTTTCAAGATAAAAATAAAAACAATCTATTTATAAAATATTTCAAATTTCTCAGTTTAACAGTTGCTTCCGTAATAATTTCTTCCTGTGTCTTGTTTGTGTGTGTAAAATATTTGCGAATATCGGATATTTATGGCAAAATTATAGGAACAATTTTAGGGGCTATTTGGAATTTTACTACTTACAGATTATTAGTATTTAAAAATAAAAAATCCGTAAATGTGATATAATATGATATAATAAATATTGTTATATTGCTAAACTGTTATATTGCTAAACTGTTATATTGCTGAATTTTAACAATCTAACCCTTCGATTCGTTTCACTCACTCAGGGTCTTCGACAATTTACCCCATCGCCTTTTTTATAAATTAATATCATAAATTATTTTATAAAAAAATATAAAACAAGTATCAAAATATTGAATTTTTTAAACGAAAAGGTGAGGGGTTTAACCATCTAACAATTTAACAATTTAAAACTATGGGTTTATTCAATCTTAAAAAAACTAAAAAAACAATTGAGCCAGATTTAAAAACAGAGGAAAAACAAGGCGATATTTCCTCAAACGTTATATTTGACCAAAAAAATATTTTAGTAATTGGCGGAGCTGGCTTTATTGGGTCTAATTTAATTGAGCGCCTTTTAGAAAAAAACAAGGTAGTATGTATTGATAATTTTATAACAGGCAAATCAGAAAATATTGAACAGGCCTTACAGTTTCCAAATTTTACTCTTATTAAACATGACATGGGCCAAAAAATAGATTTAGAATCTCTTAATGAATTAAAAAAATTCCGCATTAAATGGCAGGGGATTCAAGATATTATTTATATGGCCTGCCCAACTTCTTATAAAGATTATAATAAATATGCCATTGAAACCATTGATGCCAATTCTGTGGCTTTAAAAAATGCTTTAGAGCTAGCTGTAAAATATAAAACTCGTTTTTTATTCGGCTCTTCTTCTGCTATTTACGGCAATGCTGAAGATGTCCAAGACAAAGTAAAAGAAACCTATATTGGTAAAACAGATCATTTAGGGCCTCGTTCCGCATATAATGAGGGAAAAAAATTTGGAGAAATGATGGTTAAAAATTATCATGAAAAATATAAACTAGACATCAGTATTGCCCGCATATTTGCAACTTATGGCCCTAGAATGATTTTAAATGACGGTCGTTTAATACCTGATTTTATTGAAAATGCCATGCAAAATAAAAATTTAATTATACCTGGCAATGAAAACTCTATTACTTCTCTTTGTTACATAGAAGATATGGTTGACGGCATTTTAAAACTAATGGATACGCCAATATATGATCCTGTTAATTTAGGAGGAGACGAAAAAATTAAAATTAAAGACATGGCTGAAAAAATAATTGAATTAACTCATTCCAAATCAAAAATCGTTTTTGAAGATAAATTCAAATATTTTCAAAGAAAATTAATAGCAGATATTTCTAAAGCCAAAGAATCTTTAGGATGGATACCAATGATTAAATTAGAAAATGGCCTCCAAAAAACAATTAAACACGTCCAAAGAGAAAAAGCCGGACTAAATCCCAGCAAAATAAATCCCTCACCTTTTTCAAAAAAGGTGAGCGGAT
Source organism: uncultured Gammaproteobacteria bacterium (assembly GCA_964639335.1). Lineage (GTDB taxonomy): Bacteria > Patescibacteriota > Patescibacteriia > UBA1558 > S5-K13 > JAIOTH01. The sequence continues at coordinate 17,815 of CAZXCJ010000023.1, forward strand.
AAATTTAAAAAATTAAAATATAAAATTAAAAAATAACACTAATAAATAAATAACTTATGTCTAAATATTTTTTTACATCTGAATCTGTAACCGAGGGACACCCTGACAAAATTTGTGATCAAATTAGTGATAGTGTTTTAGATGCTATTTTAAAAGATGATCCCAATGGACATTGTTGTTGTGAATGCTTCACTACTACGGGTCTAGTATTGGTAGGCGGAGAAATTACTACTTCCACTTATGTTGATATCCCTAAAATAGTTCGCCAAACATTGAAAAATATTGGATATAATAATCCAAATTATGGAATTGATTATGAATCCTGTGCTATTTTAACTACTATTAACGAACAATCTACTGATATAGCTCAGGGTGAGGATAAGACCAAAAATCCTCGCCAAGCTATGGGGGCCGGAGATCAAGGAATGATGTTTGGTTATGCTTGCCATGAAACACCCGAATATATGCCCTTACCCATCACTTTAGCTCATAAATTAGCTCAACGACTCACCGCTGTTCGAAAAGATAAAACTTTAAAATATTTAAGACCCGATGGAAAATCTCAAATTACCGTTGAATATCAAGACGAAAAACCAATAGCCGTGAATACGGTAGTAATTGCCGCCCAACACGATCCAAATATTGATTTAAAAAATCTCCGCAATGATATTATTAAAAATGTTATTCAACCAGTTTTAGGAGATTACTTTAATAAAAATATAAAAATTTTGATTAACGAAACCGGTAAATTCGTCAAAGGTGGACCGGCCGCTGATACTGGTCTAACTGGCCGCAAAATTATTGTAGATACTTACGGTGGAATGGGGCGACACGGAGGCGGTTGTTTTTCTGGCAAAGGGCCTAATAAACAAGATAGAAGTGGAGCTTATATGGCCAGATATGTAGCCAAAAATATTGTAGCCGCTGGATTGGCTGACAAAGTTGAAATTGAAGTTTCTTATGCTATTGGCTATCCTGAACCATTATCAATTATGGCCAATTCTTTTGGAACTGGAAAATTGCCAAATGAAAAATTAGAGGAAATTATTAAAAAACATTTTGATTTTACTCCTCAAGGAATAATAGATAATTTGGACTTATTAAAACCTATCTATGCCCAAACCGCCACTTATGGCCATTTCGGACGCAATGACTTAGATTTACCGTGGGAAAAACTGGACAAAGTAGAGGAGCTTAAAAAATATCTAAAATAACAATTAGCTTGTAGTTTTATTGGCTTTGGGGATTAAAGTAAAACCCAAGAAGTTAATAGGCTCAAGAAGCTAATAAGCTAAATATA
>CAZXCJ010000024.1:0-18379 GCA_964639335.1 uncultured Gammaproteobacteria bacterium
GCGTCCATCCTCCGAAGCAGAGCTTCTGCGGAGGACGGGCAGGCAGGTTGGTATTAATTAGTATATTAGCATTATATTTTTATTAGCATCGTGTTGTTATTTTAGCAGAAAAAATTTATCTTTCAAGTGTTTTTATAGACAGTTTATACACTGGTTTTAAACATAGCAGAAGCCTTGATTTTTTAAAAGATATGTGTTATATTCTACATAGTAAAAATACAATTATTTGCCCGCTTCGCCTAAGCTTTAGCGAGGCGAGTATTTTTTGTTATAATACAAGTAATAGATTGTGCGTCGTCTTGCCTGCCACGTAAAACGTGGCCTGCCGGCGGGTAGGTAGCTTCCCCCTTCGCTACGCTACGGAGGATCTCCGCTTCGCTTCGACAGTTGGTTCCCAACTTCGCACATAGTAATTAAATTTTAAATAAGTTATTTGATAATATAAAGTTAAAATAAAAAATATGCGCCGTTAGCTCAGTTGGTAGAGCAGCAGCCTTTTAAGCTGATGGTCGCAGGTTCGATTCCTGCACGGCGTACCACTTGATTCGTCTCTCGTAAACTCGAGACTCACTCGTGATTTACATTTCGCTTCGCTTCATTTCAACCACTCTTATTTTATAAAAAGAATCGAGTGTCCCGAGCTAAGCTCGGTTGCTCGTGGTCTACGACCATCTGAATACCTAAAATAGGTATTTTTTTATTTTCTTTTTTTGAAAAAAGAGTATAATTAACTTTATTAAAATTTAATTATTAATTTATTTAAATGAATCCCGTTAGATAATTAAAATCTAATAGGGAGCTAGTTTAAAAAATAAATATCTAACGGGATGAATAAAAATTTTTTATTTGTTTCTATTACTGGTTTGATTTCAGACATTGCTTGGATAGTTTCCAAAGAAGGCAATAATGTTAAGTTTTATATTGCTGACAAAGAAGATCGAGATATTGGTATGGGTTTTGTAGAGCGGATTGATGATTGGAAGGCAGAAGTTGATTGGGCAGATGTGATTGTTTTTGATGATGTTCTTGGTCATGGTAAATTGGCGGAAGAATTAAGAGCCCAGGGCAAAATAGTAGTTGGCGGAACAGAATATACAGATTTATTAGAAGACGACCGAACCTTTGGTCAACAAGAATTGAAAAAATATGGAGTGTCAATTATTCCTTATCAAAATTTTACTTCTTTTGATGATGCTATTGAATTTGTAAAACAAAATCCTTCTCGTTATGTGATTAAACCCTGTGGCGATGCTCCAAAGAAATTATTATTTGTAGGCGAAGAAGACAATGGTCAGGATATAGTGCAGGTTTTGGAAGGTTATAAAAAAACCTGGGCTAATAAAATTAAATTATTTCAATTACAGAAAAGAGTAACTGGGGTAGAGGTAGCAATCGGAGCATTTTTTAATGGTAATGAATTTTTATATCCCATTAATGTTAATTTTGAAAATAAAAGAATGTTTCCAGGAAATATTGGTCCTTCTACCGGAGAGATGGGCACGAGTATGTTTTGGAGCGCTTCTAATAAAATCTTTAATGCTACTTTAAAAAAATTAGAAATAAAATTAGCCGAAGAAAATTTTGTCGGCTATATTGATATTAATTGTATTGTTAATGGTAATGGAATTTATCCTTTAGAATTTACTTCTCGTTTTGGTTATCCAACTATATTTATTCAACAAGAGGGAATTAATATGCCCATGGGAGAATTTTTTTATCGAATGGCTAATGGAGAAAATTTTACTATTAAAACTAAAAGTGGCTTTCAAGTGGGAATTAGAATATTAATGCCTCCTTATCCTTTTGATGATGAGGAAACCTTTAGTACTTACTCTAAGGACGCTGCGATTATTTTTAAAAAGCCCACCCAAGAAGGAGCGCATATTGAAGACGTGAAATTGATTGATGGTCAATGGACAGTGGCCGGAAGTGCTGGTGTGGTTTTAACAGTAGTTGGGACTGGCCCAACCATGAAACAGGCCCAAGCCCAAGCCTATAATCGAATTACAAATATTTTGATTCCAAATATGTATTATCGAAGTGATATTGGTGATCGCTGGTATGAAGACAGTGATCGTTTGCATAATTGGGGTTATTTGCGTGATTTTTAAATTAATTTATTATAAAGCAAAAATCTTACTTTGAATTAAAGTAAGATTTTATTTTAAAAAAATTATTAGTTTTGATTTTTTTGTAATTTAATCATTTTCATCTTCAATTTCACCAACTATTTCTTCTAAAATATCTTCCAAAGTTACAATTCCTAATAATTGGTTTTTTCTATATACTAAGGCAATGTGGTTTTTTTCTTTTTGCATTTTTCTAAATATAGTATCGATTTTTTGTTTGGCCTCTACTTTTAATATAGGTTGGACATATTTTTCAATAGTATTTTCTCGATTTTCACTATTTAATATTTTCATTATATCTATTAAATGTACATACCCAATAATATTATCTTCTTGATTATGGAAAACCGGATAACGGCTTAACCCCTTATGGGCCATAAAGTAGGCAATTTGATCTATTTCCGTGTCGGCATTAACTACGGACATTTTATAGCGAGGAGTCATTACTTCTTTGGCTGTTTTGTCATTAAATTTTAAAACATTCATAATCATTTCATGTTCTTGAAATTCTATCTCGCCTTCTTCTACGGCTAAACGGCTAAAGGCCCTTAGTTCTTTTTCTGAAACGATTTTTTTTGGCTTGTTTTTGGTTAACAATACTAATAATTTTTCCAAAATAATTATAATCGGAAAAGCTATAATTTCCAGCATATATATAAGAGGGCTAAAAAAAAGAGCCATTTTTTCTGCGTTTATTTGAAAATAGGTTTTAGGGTACATTTCTCCAAAGATTAGTATTAAAAGAGTCATAACACCAATGGCTATACCCAGAGTAGCAGCGCCAAATTTTTCTTGAATCCATACAGTAGCTAAACCAGCTGCGGTAATATTGACCAAATTATTGCCCAATAAAATAGTTACTAATAATCTTTTTTTATTGTCTAAAAGTTTTTTTAATAATTGAGCATTTTTTTTCTTAGCCAATAGGAAAGATTTAATCCGTGAGGCTGGTAAAGAAAACATAGCAATTTCCATTCCAGAAAACCAGGCGGACAAGATTAGTAAAATTATAATAGTAATAATCATTTTTTTAATTTTATCTTTTAATACTTTAATGATATCTTATAAATAGATTTAGGTAAAACCTATTTTTTTGTTATAATGGAAATAGTTTCAAGTTTACCCTCGTGAAATAGTATCACTTTGTGATAATTTCACAGGGTGAAAAGTTTAAAATTAAAAGTATGGAGAAAGATTATCATAGTTTGGGCCCGAAAAAGGTTTTAAAGTTGTTAAATTCCAATGAACAAGGATTAAGCGAAGAAGAAGCTCAAAAAAGATTAGTCAAATATGGGCCTAATAAAATTATAGAACAAAAAAAGATTTCTAAATTTTTTATATTTTTTAGTCAATTCAATAATATTTTAATTTATATTTTATTATTGGCTTCTTTAATATCTTTTCTTTTTGGTGAAGATGTGGATGCAATAGTTATTTTAGTGGCTGTATTTTTAAATACTATTGTTGGTTATTTTCAAGAAAGCAAAGCCCAGAGCGACCTTTCTAAATTAAGGCACTATATTAAACAACAGGTTTTTGTTCGGCGAGCAGGCCGACAATACCTTTCAAATACGGAAGATTTGGTGCCAGGAGATATTATTTTAATTCAATCTGGCTCTCGGGTGTCTGCGGATTGTAGAATTTTAGAAGCCAATGAATTAAAATGCCATGAGGCCGCTTTAACAGGAGAATCCATAGCTGTAGATAAAAATCCAGAAAAGGTTTCAGTTGGAGCAGTAGTCGGAGATAGAACTAATATGCTTTATATGGGCACAAGTATTGTGCGGGGCAATGCTGTGGTTTTGGTTGTGGGTACGAGCATGAATACAGAGATAGGTAAGATAGCTGGCTATATTAGTGAAACCGAAGACGAAAAAACACCCCTGCAAATCAGATTAAAAAAATTAGGCAGTATAATCGGAATTTTTTCTTTAATTGCCTGTGCTTTAATTTTTGTTTTAGGCATAGTTTTAGGCCGTAGTGTTATAGAAATGTTTTTAGTTAGTGTGGCTATTGCTGTTTCTTCTATCCCCGAGGGTTTACCAGTTGCTATTACAGTTATTTTAGCGATAGGCATGCAAAGAATTTTAAAAAAGAAATCATTGGTGCGTAGATTAGTAGCTGCAGAAACCCTGGGCTCAACTACGGTTATTTGTACAGATAAGACCGGTACTCTAACGGTTGGGCAGATGGCGGTTAGTGATATTATTTTAGATAATGAAATTATTGATATTCTTTCTAAAAAAGACCAAACATTGTCCAATGTAGTTAAGGAAGTTTTAAGGGCTGGTTTTTTATGTAATGATGCTTTTTTAGAAGATCAGGAGGCCTCTCAAGAATCATTAAAAGAATTAAAAATATCCGGTTCTCCTACGGACCGCGCTTTATTATCTGCAGGATTAGATTTGGGGCTTTCTTTAAAAGAAGAAAAAAGAAATTATCCGCAATTAGATGAAGTTACATTTGATAGTGCTAAAAAATACATGCTTAGTTTACATTCTAATCCCAAAGAGCATACTAATGACAGGATAATATTTTGTAAGGGCGCTCCTGAAATAGTAATTGAACATTGTAGTTTTATTAATACTAAAAATGGAGTTAAAAGATTAACAGATAAAGAGAAAGAAAAAATTGTTGCTACTCAAAATAATTTTACATCCAAGGGCTTGAGATTATTAGCTATTGCCGAAAGAAGAATTAGCAGTAAAATTTTAAAAGACAATTTAGATGATAATTTTGAACATTTTGTTTTATTAGGACTCATAACCCTAAAAGACCCCTTACGCAAAACATCTCAAGAGACCATTAAAATTTGTTTAAAAGCCGGTATTAGGCCCATAATTATTACGGGCGACCATAAATTAACTGCTCAAGCAGTTGCAGAAGAAGTCGGGCTGAAAGTTGCTTCTGAAAATGTTTTAACAGGAGAAGAAATGGATAAATTAAGTGATGATGATTTGCGAGAAAAAGTTAAAACTGTTAATTTATATGCTCGAGTCAACCCTCATCATAAATTAAGAATTGTTCAAGCACTGCAAGAAAACAATGAAGTAGTGGCTATGGCAGGAGATGGTATTAATGATGCCCCTGCAATTCAAATGGCTGATATTGGTATTGCTTTGGGTTCGGGGACGGATATTGCTAAAGAAACAGCCGAGATTGTTCTTTTACAAAATGATTTTTCTGTTATTGTACAGGCAGTAAAACAAGGCAGGATTATTTTTGATAATTTGAGAAAAATTATTGTTTATTTATTGTCTGATTCTTTTTCTGGAATGCTATTAATAATATCGGCCATTGCTTTGGGATTGCCACTCCCCTTAATCCCAGCTCAGATTTTATGGATAAATATTGTAAATGATTCTTTGCCTAATTTTGCTTTGGCTTTCGAAAAGGGGGACAAGGACATAATGAAGAGGAAACCGCTGGCAAAGAATGAACCGATATTAGATAAAGAAATGAAGTTTTTAATTTTTGTAATTGGAGTTTTTACGGATATTGGATTATTAGCACTTTTTATTTTATTAATGAAAACAGGGCATGATATTGTCCATGTCAGGACTTATATGTTTGCGGCTTTAGGAATTGACTCTTTAATATATGTTTATTCATGCAAGAATTTAAAGCGCCAAATATGGAATTATAAATTGTTTGATAATAAACTTTTAGTTTTAGGAACTACAATTAGTTTAATTATGTTAATGGCTGGAATATATTTCCCATTTTTTCAAAAAGCATTAAGAACAGTACCTTTGGGAACGGAGGGCTGGTTGATAATGTTGGGAGTTGCTGTGTTTGAAGTTATTTCTATTGAATTTGGCAAGTGGATTTTTATACACAGAAAGAAGCGTAACTAGCAATTTGTAACTAGTAACTCGTAACTCGTAATTTGTAATTAGTGATTGGTAATTACATCTCGTTTAATAACGGGATTTTTTTGTTTTACCCCGCACCAGCCTCGCTTTGCGGGGCGATGCGGGGTTTCACTCTAGCATTGTGTTGGTAGAACCACTAGCTCCTACTGGGGCTTCACAAAACAAGCTAAAAGTTATATTCTTTAAATATGATATTATTTATTAAATAAATTTAAATATATGTTTCAAAAATTTTTTAGCAAATTGGAAAAAATATTAAAACAAGATAATCGTTTTATTGATCAAGATGGTGATCTTTTAATCTCTGAAATTATTGACAAAGCTTATAAAGTTGATAAAAAATTAATAGAACTTTTATTAAGTGATAAAGAGATAAAAAGTAAGTTTTTCACAGAAATAAAGAAACATTGGGTTTTTGATATTAATATATTTATTTCTTATGTTCAAGATAAGAATTTTTTAAATGATTCCTATACTAAATTTAGAAATAAGATTGGTTTGAATATTAATAATAAATTTTTAAATGAACGCAAAGAAGTAGCTTTGGTCTGGCCGTTTAAGGATTGTGTTCTAGAAGGCAGAATGACTAAAGAAGATGAAAAACGTAAGGAAATATTTTTTAATGAGATTTTAGCTCAAGATGAAATTGATAAATTATTAGCACCAAAGGTTTTAACTAACTGGAAAAGATATTCTCAAAAAGGTGAGACAAAAGTTAAAGAATTAAAGCGTAATAAAGATGGTGTAATACAAGAAAATTTAATTATCAAAGGCAATAATTTATTAGCTTTACATTCTCTAAAACAACAATTTCAGAGTAAGGTTAAATTAATTTACATTGATCCGCCTTATAATACCGGCAATGATTCTTTTGGCTATAATGATAATTTTAATCACTCAACTTGGTTAACTTTTATGAAAAATAGGTTAGAAGTGGCTAAAGATTTACTAAGAGACGATGGAGTCATTTTTGTTCAATGTGATGACAATGAGCAAGCATATTTGAAAGTTTTAATGGACGAGGTTTTTGAAAGAAATAATTTTGTTTCTAATTCGGTTGTTGTAATAAATAGGGGTGGGCGTGATTATGGAGGGATTGCAAGAACTCATGAATATCTTTTGGTTTACTCGAAAAAAGAATCTAAAGAACTAAATTTTATAGAAAATAAAAATAAAAAGTTTAATTATGAAGATAAAAATGGTGATTTTAACTTAATGGAATTAAGGAATCGTAATATCGTTTTTAATGATAAAAACCGTCCTAATTTATGCTATCCATTTTATGTAAATCCAAAAAATAAAGATAAAAATGGATTATTAGAAATTTCACTAAATAAAAAAGACGGTTTTGTTAAAGTGATGCCATTGAAATCACAGGGAGTTCAAACTGTTTGGAGATGGGGAAAAGAAAAAGTGTTAAAAAATATGAATATTGAAATAAAAGCTAAGAAAAAATCAGATGGAAATTATATGATAGTCCAAAAATATAGAAAGACTGCAAAAAGACAAAGAAGTATTTGGGATGAAAAAGAATTTGTAAATGAAAGAGGAACGGAGCATATAAAAAGTTTATTTGATAGTAAAGTATTTGCTTATCCGAAGTCAGAATATTTAATTTCTAGAATTATTGAATTGGGGAGTGATAAAAATGATATCATTCTTGATTATCACATCGGAAGTGGAACAACCGCTACAGTGGCTCATAAAATGGATAGGCAATATATTGGAATTGAACAGATGGACTATATAGAAAAAGTGACTATTGAACGGCTTAAAAAAGTAATTGGTAAAAAAGTAAAAAAGACGGGGAAAATGTTTAATGAAACAAATTTTGATAATGGCGGAATTTCTAAAGCAGTAAATTGGAAAGGTGGCGGAGATTTTGTTTATTGTGAGTTAATGGAATATAATGAGCAATTTGTAGAAAAAATTCAAAAAGTAAAAAATAGCAAGGAGTTATTAGAAATTTGGGAAGAAATGAAAGCAAAAGGATTTTTAAATTATAATGTTGATATTAAAAAATTTGATGAGAATTTGGATGAATTTAAAAAATTGTTATTGCTAAAACAAAAACGTACTCTTTTTGATCTCCTAAACAAAAACCAGCTTTATGTAAATTTGAGTGAAATTGAGGATAAAGAGTTTAGAGTTGGGGAGGGAGATAAGAAGATTAATAAGGAGTTTTATGAGTGATAATATAGATAAAAATAATATAAATGATTTAAATTCAGAAATGACTGATTATGATTTTTTTAGTAAAAGAATACCTAGCAGGACATATGTTAGTAAAAGGTTAAAAAATAAGAGGATGGACGGAACAGAACGTAGTTTGCGGATTATATCTAAAGTTGTTGACGGTAAAATTGATATACAACACGAGAAATTAAGGTTACAGAATGAAGTTATCTTAAGGATAACTGATGGTTGTCGGCAGCAAATAGTGGCAAAGATATATGAAGACACAAAGGGTATTTTTATTTTATCAATCCAGAGATATAAAATAAATGGCGTGCCAATGCAGAATCATTTTACTTTTTTAGGACATGAAATAAAAACATTAAAGAATTTTCTAGAATCTTTACCTTTCCTTGATTTTAGCGAACCTGGTAAGACAAGATATGAAGATGATGAGTTGATTAAATTAAAAGCTGAATTTTCAAAAAATTCTGATTTATTGAGAGAAGCTTTAAAAAATAATGTTACAAAAACTGATATAGTTTCTTTGGGATACAGAAAAACGCAATTGCGACTATTTAGTGATTTACTTGAAAAAAAAGAAATTTTTTCTACAAAGAAAAGTGAATGGAAAAAAGCAAAAGACGAAGACGTTTGGCAATATTTTTTCGAGAAAAATCCATGGATTTTTGGATATGGTCTAAATTTTTCCTATAATGAACCGGTAAATAAAAATAAATTAGAACAAGTAATAAAAGGATTTGATATTAAAGGAAGGGGCAAGAAAATTGATGCCTTATTAAAAACAAGAGGAATAGTAAATTCCATTTGTCTAGTGGAGATTAAAAAACCGGAAACACTTTTATTAAAAAGTTTAAAAAATTCATATCGTCCTGAGTGTTGGCAGTTATCTGATGAATTAAATGGAGGTATATCTCAATCACAAAAAAATTGTCAAAAAACGGTTGAAAATATTGGTGTTAAATTAGAGGTAAAAGAAGATGACGGAAGTCCCACCGGAGAAACAATTTTTTCATACCTGCCTAAATCATATCTTATAATTGGTAATTTAAAGCAATTTGAAGCTGAAAATGGTATAAATGAAGATAAATATTCTTCATTTGAATTATTTAGAAAAAATATAATAAATCCTGAAATTATTACTTTTGACGAATTATTCGAACGAGCAAGATTCATAGTTGAAGCTAATGAGAGAAGTATATAAATATAATTTTTAATATTAAATATTATGCCAACTAAAAGAAAAAAGCCAATTAGTGAAGAATTCGTAGAAAGATCAATTATTAAATATCTTTCTAAAAATGAATGGGGGACGAATTTGCAATTTAGCGGTTTAAGAGAAAAGGGGGTTGATATAAAAGTCCGGCATAATCGTTATTCAAGATATTTTTTGATTGAATGCAAGGGAGAAGGAAAAAGCGCGAATGCAAAATCAAATAATTCTCACAAAGAAGTTGCCTTTGTTTATTCTTTGGGTCAAATTATTACTCGTATGAATACTACGGGCAGAACTAGATATTATTATGGTTTAGGATTACCGGAAAGTTCGGCGAAGATTGCTTTACGTCGGTTGCCGTGGCAAGTGGCTAAAAAATTATTACTTTATGTTTTTTCTGTAAATAATAAAGGTGATATTAAAAAACATTCTTGGCAAGATTTAAAGAAACATCAAATATAATTTTATGCAATATCATTTTTTCTTAGATGAAACAGGAGATCATGGATTAACTTATGTTGATCCAAATTTTCCATTATTTTTATTAGCGGGTTGTTTTTTTAGCGAAGCAGAATTAAAAAAAGCCGAAAAAGAAATAAATGATTTTAAAATTGATTTTTTTAAGACCAAAGAGGTAATTTTACATTCACGAGAAATTAGAAAGTGTGAGGGTGCATTTCAGATACTATTTGATCTTGATTTAAAAAAGAAATTTTATGAGCGATTAAATAAAATTGTGTTGAAGATGAATTTTATTATAATAGGTTCGGGCATTAACAAAGAGGAGCATATTAAAAAATATGGTAAAGACGCAGGAAATCCATATAATATCTCCTTAGCCTTTGTTATAGAAAGATTGATTTTTTGTTCAGATGAAAAGAATAACTCAAAAGTTGATATTAAAATAGAAAAAAGAGGTAAAAAAGAAGATAGACAATTATTAGAGCAATATAATCGAATTAAAGATTCTGGCACATATTATGTAAGTTCTGAAAGGTTTAAAAATAGAATAAGCGGTTTTGATTTTGTTGCTAAAAGAGATAATATTATTGGATTACAAATTGCTGATTTATGCGCTTATCCATTAGCGCGTCATGTTTTAAATTCTGAAGAACCTTATATTCCGTTTGAAATTATTCAGAATAAAATTTATTGTAATTCTTTCGGTAAATATCAAGGATTTGGATTAAAAGTATTTCCTTAAAAAACAAAAAGTCCCTTTTAGGACTTTTTGCCGACCGGGGACACCCCGATCCAATATTCGAAATATAATTTTTTATACGGATTACGAATAGTATTCCCGCATCCGCGGGCAGGATAGTCTTACGACTACAATTAAATAGTAACAAAAGTTATCCACAATGTCAAATCAATTTTTATATGAACAACTAAATAATGTTTCTAATATGGGATTTTTAGATAAAAAGATTCCTGGTTTTGTAATTGAAAATTTGAATTCAAAATTTGAATTAAGAGAATATCAAAAGGAGGCTTTTGCTAGACTCTTCTATTGTTTAGATGGTTCCTATGATAATAAGGAATATCCGTTACATTTTCTTTTTAATATGGCTACTGGTTCAGGAAAAACATTGATTATGGCTGGTTTAATTTTGTACTTACACGAAAGGGGACATAGAAATTTTTTATTTTTTGTAAATTCCACTAATATTATCGAAAAAACCAAAGATAATTTTTTAAATAACTTATCAAATAAATATTTATTTAATGAAAAGATAAAATTTAATAACAAAGAAGTTAAAATTCAAAAAGTTGATAATTTTGATGGAGTTAGTAATCAAAATATTAATATTTGTTTTACCACCATCCAAAAATTACATACGGATTTATACAACGAAAAAGAAGGAAGTATTACTTTGGAAGATTTTAATAATGGAAAGATGGTTTTAATAGCGGATGAAGCTCATCATGGACAAGTTAAAACAAAAAATAAACAAAAAGAAATATTTGAAAAACCAAATTGGGAAAATACAGTTGAGAAAATTTTTAAACAAAATGAACAAAATTTACTTTTAGAATTTACAGCTACTATGGATTTTATGAATAAAGATATTGTTGAAAAGTATTTAAATAAAATAATCTATAAATACGAATTAAAAGAGTTTCGAGATGATGGATTTTCAAAGGACGTAGAACTTTTGCATACTGATACTGATAGGAAAGATAGAATTATTCAAGCTATAATCTTAAATCAATATCGACAAGAAGTTGCTAATAAAAATAAAATTTATTTAAAACCGGTTATTTTATTTAAAGCCCAAAAAACAATTGCACAGTCAGAAGATAATAAAAGATTATTTCACGAAGTAATTAATAAATTATCAATAACGGATTTAGAAAAAATTAAAAAAAAGAGTGATATCGAAATTTTACAAAAGGGCTTTAAATTTTTTGAAGAGCATAAAATTACGAGTTCAATTTTGATTAAGAAATTAAAAAGTAATTTTTCCGAAAATAAATGTTTAAGCGTTAATGAAGAAAGAGAGAAAGAAAAAAATCAAATATTACTAAACTCATTAGAAGATAAAGATAATCAAATAAGAGCTATTTTTGCGGTTCAGAAATTAAATGAGGGTTGGGATGTTTTAAATTTATTTGATATTGTCCGGCTTTATGAAACTAGGGATGGGCGAGAAAACAAACCTGGTAAAACTACAATATCAGAAGCTCAGTTAATTGGCCGTGGTGCTCGTTATTGTCCATTTAAGATAAACGAGGAAGATGAACTATTTAAGAGGAAATATGATAAAAATTTAGATAATGAACTGAGGATTTTAGAGGAATTGCATTATCATAGCCACAATGAATCAAGATATATTTCCGAAATCAAGACAGCTTTGATTAACGAGGGAATGATGGACGAAAATCAGGAAGAAGTTGATTTAGAGATAAAGGATGAATTTAAGAAAACAGAATTTTATAAGCATGGCTTAGTTTGGTTTAATAAAAGAGTGCCTAAAAATTTTAAAAACGTTAAATCCATTAAAGATTTAGGTGTAAAAGATAAAAACATCATATTCAAAGTTTTTTCTGGTATGGGAAAGGAAACACAAATTTTTGATGAGATAGAAAAAAATGGAAAACAAAAAGTACTAAAAACCAAAAAAGATATATCATTAAGTGATATTGAAGAACATATTATTAAAAATGCTTTAGCTAAAATTGATTTTTTTAATTTTTCGTCTTTGAATGAATATTATCCAAAGCTTGATTCAATAAAGGAGTTTATAAAAAATGATTTAAATAAATTAAGCATAAGTTTTGAAGGCACAAAAAAAGATTTAGAAAATTTAGATAATAAAAATAAGTTTTTAGGGGTTTTAGAGCTTTTAAATCATATTGAAAAACAAATTAAAGAAAATTTAACAGAATATGAGGGTACAAGGGACTTTAAATCCGCTGAAATAAAATTAATATTTAAAGATAAAAAAATTAAGATTTCCAAGGACAATGAAAGATTAAAAGGACAGAAAGAGTTTTTGGAAAATAAAGAATGGTATGTTTTTAATGCTAATTATGGCACCAGTGAAGAAAAAGAATTTGTTAAGTTTATTGATAAAGAGATAGATGAGTTAGGAAGAAATTTTAAAAAAGTTTATTTAATTAGAAACGAAAGAGAATTAAAGATTTATAATTTTAAAGATGGAAAAGCCTTTGAACCAGATTACTTATTGTTTTTAGTAGATAAAGAAGGGAACAATTTAACATATCAATTATTTTTAGAACCAAAGGGTCAGCAATTAATAGAGCATGATAAATGGAAGAATGAATTTTTAGAGGAAATTAGACAAATATATAAGGATAAAATTTTAGAATTTTCTAAACTTCAGAGATATAAAATTATTGGAATTCCTTTTTATAATAGCGAAACAGAGAATGATTTTAAAGATAAGTTACTAAGCGCTATTAAATAGATTAACAACTAAATCTCGTTTGTTAGCGGGATTTTTGGCTTAAATAGGCTTTAAAATCATTTGATTTCTTCTGATATTTATGTTAGAATATGAGCACTTTTAGTAAATAAAAGATTATTTTTTTAATATAAAAATATGAATCCCGTTAGATAGGACTGATTTATTTCTCTAATGGGGCGATATATAAGATTTAAATTAAAAATATAAATCCCGTTAGATAGATAATTTTTTAAAATAATTATCTAACGGGATGAATATTATTATAAACCCCTACACCTAATTTAGGTATAAAGGGTAATTAATCAAAAACCTCATATCTATTAAAATTAGGTGAGGGGTAAATAATTATCTAACGGGATGAACGAACAAGAAAAAGAACCAATAATAGAGCCAGAAACAACTGAGAAAAAAAATCATTTTTGGAAATCATCACTCAGTTTTGGTTTAGAAATAGTTAAAACTGTAATTATATCTTTAGCTATTATTTTGCCCATTAGATATTTTATAATTCAGCCCTTTATGGTTGATGGAGCATCTATGGAGCCCAATTTTTTTGACAATGAATATTTAATTATTAATGAAATTTCTTATCATTTTACTGAACCACAAAGAGGAGATGTAATAGTATTTAAAAATCCGGAAAATGAGAGCCAATTTTTTATAAAAAGAGCAATTGCCCTGCCGGGAGAAAAAATTAGAATAAAAGATGGAAATGTTTATATTCAGCTCAAAACAGAGAATAAATTTATCCAAATTGATGAAAGCGATTATTTGCCAGAAACTACTCAGACTTTCGGTGATTGTGAGGTTACTTTGGAAAAAAATGAGTATTTTGTTTTAGGAGATAATCGTAGAAATAGCAAGGATTCTCGGATTATAGGTCCGATTAAAGAAAATTTAATTATGGGGAAGGTCTGGATTAGGGGTTTTCCTATAGATAGAATTTCTGTTTTTAAAACAGATTATAATTATGGTTTTTAAATATGTCTAAATCTAAATTAAAATCATTAAAATTAAAGAAAGCAACTTTGCAAAAGGCAAAAGCCAAACAAAGTAATGCTAAACTTAGGATAAATAAAAAACCCAAAAAAAATAAGAATAGAAAATTTTTTTTAGTTAAGGGCTTTAAAGATATTCTTCCGGAAGAGCAAAAATATTGGGATTTTATTCGCGATAAAGCAATTAATATTTCTAGGGCCTATGGATTTAAAAGAATAGATTTACCTGTTTTAGAGGAAACAGAGCTTTTTGTAAAAGGAGTGGGGCCAGATACGGATATTGTTAATCATGAAATGTTTTCTTTCAGTACTTTGGGCAGGGAAAAAGTAAGTTTAAGGCCAGAGGGAACAGCAGGCATTGTTCGTGCTTATATACAGCATGGAATGTTAAACAAGCCCAAACCAGTAAAATTATTTTATATTGGCCCCATGTTTAGATACGATAAGCCGCAGGCCGGTAGGTATAGACAATTTTACCAATTTGGAGCAGAGGTCTTAGGAGCAGATGATCCGATTATAGATGCTCAATTAATATATATGGTTTATCAAATGTATAATTCTTTTAAAATACCTATTAATATTCAGATTAATAGCATTGGTTGTAAAACTTGTCGCAATAAATACATTAAGGCCTTGAAAAATTATTTAAAAAAGAACCGTTCTAAATTATGTGCAGATTGTAAAACAAGGTATATTGAAAATGCTTTAAGGGTTTTAGATTGCAAGCAAAAAAAATGTCAAGAACTTATTTTAGAAGCTCCGCAGATTGTAGATTATTTATGTGAGGATTGTAATAAACATTTTGTTAAGGTTTTGGAATATTTAGAAGATATTGAAGTTCCCTATATTTTAAACCCATTTATTGTACGGGGACTAGATTATTATAATCGGACTACTTTTGAAATTTTTCCTCAAAATGAGGAAGATAGCAGTCAAAGTGCTTTAGTCGGAGGCGGTCGTTATGATAAATTAGTTAAAAATTTAAAGGGACAAGATACTCCAGCTATAGGTTTTTCAATGGGCCTGGAAAGAACAATAAACAGTTTGAAAAAGATTGAAAATTTAAAAATTGAACCTAAAAATAAATGTGATATATTTATTGCTCAATTAGGCGAAAGAGCCAGAAAAAAGGCCTTAGTTTTATTTGAAAAATTAAGACAATCTGGTTTTAAAGTAGCAGAAAATATTTCTAAATCGTCTTTAAAGTCGCAGTTAGAGAGCGCTAATAAATCAAATGCCAAATTAGCATTAATTATTGGGCAAAAAGAAATTTTGGACAATACAATTTTAATTAGAGATATGGAAAGCGGAAATCAAGAAGTGGTGCCAGAGGATAAGATCAGCAAGGCCTTAAAAAGGCGTTTAAAAAGTTTAAATATTAGAAAAAATAGGTGATACCAATATACGAATGGCATGCGAATTATACTAATATGCTAATTAGTATATTAGTACCATCCAATTTGTATCATTAGTATAGAAAGGAAGGTAAAAATAAAGTGGTAGAAGTCAAACAGAAAACCAATGAATCTTTTGAAAAATTAATTAGAAGATTTACTAAAAAAATAATTCAAAGCGGTAAATTATTACAGGCGCGAAAGGTTAGGTTTCAGAATGAAAGAAAAAATAAAAGAAAACTTAAATCTGCGGCAATTTATCGTTTAAAAGCCCAAGATCAAAGAGAATATTTGAGAAAAATAGGCAAGATAGATGAGTAAATTGCTAAATTGCTAAATTGTTATAAATTTCAAATTCGTAATCTAGCAGTACAACAGTTTAACAATATAACAATGTAATTATATGTCTTTAGAAAAAAAAATTGAAAAAGATTTTATTCAGGCCCTCAGGTCAAAAAACCAAGTTGTATTGGGAGTTTTAAGATTACTTAAGAGTGTTTTTCAAAATAAAGAAATAGAAAAGAAAGCAAAATTAAAAGACGAAGATGTAATTAAAGTCTTAATGTCTGAAGTAAAAAAAAGAAAAGACAGTATAGAACAATTTAAAAAAGGCGAGCGTAATGATTTAGTAGCTCAAGAAGAAAAAGAAATTGAAATTATTGATCAATATTTGCCAGAAATGAAATCTAGTGGCGAGATAAAAAAAATTATTTGTGATATAATAGAAAGAGAGAAGATAGAGAGGTCTGTAAGTAATTTTGGACAGCTAATGAAATTAGCCATGCAAGAATTATCTGGTCAGGCCGAAGGAAACCTTGTTTCAGAAATTGTCAAAGAAGAATTAAGCAAGTCAGAAAGTTTGTAAGGCAGAAAAAGAATGAATTATCGCTTGTTGGTTGCTTATTACTAATTAGACATTATATTATAATAATGTTATCTAAATTAAAAACAAAAAACAATTCATATCTTTCTAAAATAACTGTTGTCAGTTTAGTTTTAATGTCAGCAGTTATTTTTTTATTACCAAATGTTTCACATGCCCAAATTTTAGTTCCTCAAGTAAATAATTTAAGCACTGGTAGTATTGAAGAAATAGCTGGCACTGTTATTCAATTAGTTTTGGGTTTATTGGGTTTAATTGCTTTAGTTATTGTTTTATATGCTGGCTTTATGTGGATGACTTCGGCAGGCAATGAAGAAAAAATTACTCAGGCCAAAAAAATATTAAGCGCTGGAGTAATTGGTTTAGTAATTATTTTAACCTCTTATATTATTACCAGTTTTATTTTAAAAACTATTCAAGAAGGAGCGGGTGGAGGTGGTGGCGGATATGAAGATTATACAGAAGGATTGGGCGGATTTGGCGGAGGAGCATTAGGCGGGGGCGTGATTGAATATCATTATCCTGCTCGAGATGCTACAAATATTCCGCGCAATACTTTGATTATGATTAGTTTTAAAGTACAAGTTGCTACTAGTAGTGTAATATCTGGTTCTTTTTCTGATAATCCTGGTCAGGGCATATGTGCAAATTATACTAATGATAATACCAATGGCAATGCTTGTGGCAAATTAAGTGATGATATAGAAATAGCAGATTATGGTGCTGAAAATATTCCCTTAAACTCAGATGATGTTATTGCTGTTTTAACTGCTGATGGAAAAAATATTTTACTTCGTCCTATATATAATTTGGGAAATGAAGAAAATTCTAGCGATACGATTATTCATTTGGGCGCAGGAATGATAACTGCTGATGATAAAAATTTATTTGGTGGTTTAGAAAATGGATATGCTTGGCAATTTGAAGTCAGTACTTTTTTAGACCTTACGCCACCAACTGTTAGTTTTGTTTGGCCCGAAGGTAATAATGGTGGGGATAAATTTGCTAGAAATGCTATTATTCAAATGACTTTTTCTGAACCAATAAATATTTTAAGTGTTAATCAAGATACGGTTACTTCTACTTCGTCTATTGGGGGACCATTAACTGGTAAATTAAGAATTAGTAATCAATATAGAACAGTTGAGTTTTTATCAAATATGGATTGTGGTACTGGCGTTATAATAAATTCATGTGGTGAAGAGGTTTTTTGCTTACCCGGTGATTCAATTATTACAAGCACAAGCACAGCGGGAGATTTGCTTGATTTTACAAGCGGTATTAATGATGCCGCTGGTAATTTTCTTGATGGGAATGGAAATGGTGAAGAAGAGGGCTTTCCAAACGATGATTACTCTTGGGCTTTTGAAACTAATGATGATATTGATACAACTGCGCCAGAAATAGATGCTATAAATCCAAATAATAATGATGAAAATATTCAATTAAATCCTTATCCTCGCATTTCAGCTAGCTCTACAGAAGTTCTCTCCCCGGGTTCTTTAACTACGGAGAGTTTTTATATTTATGATTATACAATTTGTAATACAGAGGAATATGAAGATTATGAAGACGAGGAAGGCAAGAGTCGTATTCCAAATATTTGTTTTCCTCAAGGCGGTTATTCGGTATATATTAGTAATAACAGTCAAAAATGCAATCTGCAATTATATTCACCTTATTTAGAAAATAATACTATTTATCGTCCAAGATTAACTTCTGAAATTAAAGATTCTTATGGTAATTGTTTTAATCC
>CAZXCJ010000025.1:0-18117 GCA_964639335.1 uncultured Gammaproteobacteria bacterium
ATTGAATTTACTCAGAAATATACAAAAGTGTTACCTATGTGGTCTTCTAGTACATTTCCTTGCTATTTTTTTATAATTATGTTAATTTAATTGGAAAAATAAAATAAATAATATTAGGAGGCAAGATGAATGCTTGCGATTATTTAGAGAAGGAAGTAAAAATTATTGCTGAAATTCTCGCAGAAGAAGATGTAATTCATGATTCTGAAGATCATGATCTTGATTTGAAAGAGGAAATTCATTCCGTTTATGGTGTGATGAAAAGTAGGGTTAATAAACTTTTCCATCTTTTTGTGAAAAAAAATGGACTTTGTTTTAAAGAATTAATTGATTTAGAAAAAAAGATTTTAGTTCTTGTTTTTAGGACAAAACTTTTTTCTTTGCAAGTAGGGGCTGCTAGCGATAATCGTACTAGTTGCGAACAAGTAATTGATATAGATAATTTTAAGAAAGAGCTTCTCAAAGAGAAGACTATCTTTTTTGAAGATGACTTTAGGCTTAATGAACCGCGAAATCCAATAGTGCTCATTTCTCATTGCTTAAGAGAAGAAGTAAATTATTTTTTTCAAGAACAATTAAGAAAATTAGGGATTGAAAGGGTTTTTGTCGCTGGTGGTGGAACAGAAGTTTTTCAAATTATAGAAGAAGAAAACCCCGATCTTGTTATTGGTGTTGCCTGCCGAAAAGAGGTAGAAGATGCACTAGAAGTGATTAAAGTTCCAGCGCTGGGCATCTGTATAGATGTTCAAGGCAGATGTAGTCAAAAGAAAAATTTAATATAATTTCGTTTTTAAACAGGACCGCAATAGTCCTGTTTTTTTCTTTAGTTTTTGTTTATAATAAAAATATTGGAAATTTTAGAAAATCTATTGTATTATTTAATTAGTGATTAAATTTTATATTCAATTAAATTTATGGATAGCCAGTTTAAAAAGGGTGTATTAGAAATGTGTGTTTTAAATATGTTGTCTAAAAAGGATTGCTATGGTTATGAATTGGTAGAGGAATTGTCTCAAAAAATTTCTATTTCTGAAGGAACTATTTATCCTTTATTAAGTAGATTGCAAAAAAGGAAATATGTTCGCACTTATTTGAAACAATCAAATTTAGGACCGGCTAGAAAATATTATAATTTAACAAAAAAGGGAAAGGAAAAAGCGAAAAAATTGAAAAATGCCTGGATAATTTTTTCTAAGAGAATAGAGGATGTACTAAGGGGTAAGAAAAAAGAAGTAAGAAGTACGGAGTAACCCGCTTACGCCATCTCCTTCGCTAAAGCTTCGGAGGTCGAGAAGGCTTCGGCAAGGCATGGGAGTAAGGAATAAGATTTTAAATAAAAGTCATTAAAAGAATGGCTTTTTTTATTTTGTAAAAGCATTTTTTAAACTATGAAGTAAAAAGCAATGCTTTATACTTTACGCTTCTTAAATTTTAGTATATAATGAAAATAGAGGATTAATAAGTCCTGTGGATAATTTTTAAGATATGGAATTTTTAAAAATGTTTTTAAAAGAAACGGAATATAGCGTTCCGTCCAGTTTTCAATTTAGATTATTGAGAACTATTTGTTTTTATTTAGATTTTATAAAAAATGATAAAAAAAGCTCTTTATTTTTTGGTAAAAAAATCAACAAAAATAATTTTTATGAATAAGTTGTTAAAAATAGGCGAATTAGCCAGAGAAATAAACCGTTTGCCATCGACCATTCATTTCTATACTCAAGAAAAACTTTTAAAACCAAGTTCTTACACTAAGGGGGGATATCGTTTGTATGAGAAAAATAATACTATCCAAAGAATTAGACAAATAGAAAAATTACAGGATAAGAAAAGATGGACTATCGCAGAAATAAAAAATTATTTTTTAAGTAAAAATTAATTATTTATATAAAATTATATGAGAGAGTTTGAAACTTATAAAAATTGTGAAAATTTTGATTGGACAAAACAAAAAATAAAAAATAGAACTAGGGTTTTAAGAAATTGCAAGAAAGAAAAAAAGAATTTTTTCGATCATATTCGGTCTTTGTTGTTTTAATTTAAAGTAATAAGTTAGGGGGGGGGCAAGGGGCCAGGAGTTATAAAATAGGAAGTTAAAACTTAAATTAATTGTTAAATTGTTATATTGTTAGATTGTTGAGATTATAACAATATAGCAATATAACAATTTAGCCATCTAAATCCCATTTGATTTTGTAGGAAAATAATGTAATATTCACTAAGTAATAAAAATTTATAATTAATATAATAATGTATTTATGAATGATAATAACAGAGACAAAGAATCAAATTTGTTTCAAAAGGAACAAGAGATTTTAAAATTTTGGCAAAAACATAAAATTTTTCAAAAATCCGTAGACAAGAAACACCCCCAAGGCGAATATAGTTTTTATGATGGACCTCCTTTTGCCACTGGCTTGCCTCATTATGGCCATATTATAGCTTCTTTATTAAAAGATGTTTTTCCTCGCTATAAAACTATGCAAGGTTATCAGGTAATTAGAAACTGGGGCTGGGATTGCCATGGTTTACCAATTGAGAGCTTAGTAGAAAAAGATTTGGGCATCAAAGACAAGATAGAGATTGAAGATAAAATTGGCGTAGATAAATTTAATGAGGCCTGTCGCCAAAAGGTTATGAAGTATGCCGATGAATGGAAAAAATTTGTTCCTATGATTGGACGCTGGGTAGATATGGAAAATGATTATAAAACCATGGATTTGGAATATATGGAAAGCATTTGGTGGGTATTTAAACAATTATGGGACAAGGGCTTAATTTATGAGGGTTATAAGTCTATGCATATTTGTCCGCATTGTGAAACCACTTTGTCTAATTTTGAAGTTAGCCAGGGCTATAAAGATATTGAAGATTGGTCAGTAATTACTAAATTTGAGTTAGTTGACCCCGTCAGAACTAACGATTCTAAAGAATCTACTTCTAACGGGGCAAGCAAGCCAAACACATATTTATTGGCCTGGACTACCACCCCCTGGACTTTGCCGGGTAATGTTGCTTTGGCAGCAGGTAAAGACATTGAGTATATAAAAGTTTCGGCTAACAATGAATTTTATATTTTAGCTCGAGCAAACTTAGAAACTATATTTGAAGATATTGAGTATAAAATTATTGATAAGATTAAAATCATAGATTTGGTTAACAGAAAATACAAACCATTGTTTGATTTTTCAGGTCAAGACTTAGAGCATAAAAATAATTTATATACTATTCAATTAGCAGATTTTGTAACTATTGAGGATGGAACTGGCATTGTACATATTGCTCCGGCCTTTGGTGAAGATGATATTAACTTGGGTCAAGAAAAAAAATTACCCTTTATTCAACATGTGGATATCGGCGGTCATTTTACTAAAGACATGGCTAATTTTGGAGATTGGGCGGGATTAGAAGTAAAGCCCAAGGATAATACTCAGAAAACAGATTTAAAAATTATTAAATACTTAGAGGAAAAAAATTTAGTTTTTGCTCAAAAAAAATATGAACATTCTTATCCACATTGTTGGAGGTGCGATGCTCCGCTTTTAAATTATGCTACCAGTTCTTGGTTTGTTAATGTTAGTAAGATTAAAGATAGAATTATTAAGAATAATCAGCAGATTAATTGGGTGCCAGAAAATTTTAAAGAAGGCAGAATGGGAAAGTGGTTAGAGGGCGCCAGAGATTGGTCTATTTCCAGACAAAGATATTGGGGTTCTGTTTTGCCTATTTGGAAATGTGCTTGTGGCGAAATTAAAGTGATGGGTTCAATTCAGGATTTAGAAGAGGCCTCTGGACAAAAAGTAAATGATTTACATAAGCATATAATTGATAAAATTGTTTTTAAGTGTCCAAAATGTAAAAAAGAAATGAAAAGAATTCCGGATGTTTTTGATTGTTGGTTTGAATCGGGTTCCATGCCTTATGCGTCAATACATTATCCTTTTGACCCCAGTAGTTTATCCTCACAAAGTTCGGATAACTACGGGGCAAGAAACAAAGAATCAAAACTTCCTTTACCTAAAAACTTTCCTGCTAATTTTATTGCCGAAGGCCAGGACCAAACCAGGGGATGGTTTTATACCTTATTAGTTCTTTCCACGGCTTTATTTAATAAGCCAGCCTTTAAAAATGTAGTAGTGAACGGTATAGTTTTAGCCGAAGACGGCCAGAAAATGTCCAAGCGATTAAGAAATTATCCTGACCCCATAAAGCTGATTAAAAAATATTCAGCTGATGTTCTGCGTTATTACTTATTAAGCTCCCCAGTTGTTAGGGCTGGTGATTTGTGTTTTTCAGAAAAAGACGTAGCTATAGTATATAGTAGATATTTTTTAACCCTTTTAAATGTTTTGTCTTTTTATAAAATGTATCGACAAGATTCAGATTCAGAATTGGGCAAAATAGAAAATTTATTAGATTCTTGGGCATTGGCAAAATTAAAAGAGTTTAAAAAGGAAATATCTGATAATTTAGAAAAATATGAATTAAAAAAATGTTTAGATTTAATAGGTAATTTTATTTTAGAATTATCTACCTGGTATTTAAGAAGATCTAGGGATCGTTTTAAGTCGGCAGACAAGAGAGCCGGTCAAACATTATATTATTTGCTTTTGGAATTTTCCAAAATAATAGCTCCATTTTTACCTTTTATGGCTGAATATATTTATCAAGAATTAAGTGGTTTGTCAGAATCAGTACATTTATTAGCTTGGCCAGAACTTAAAAATTTAGAGCCCGCGGAAATAGAATTATTAAATAATATGCAAAAGGTTCGAGAAATTGTTGAAAAAATTCATAATTTGAGATCCGAATCGGGCCTAAAGGTTCGTCAACCACTAGCTTCAGCTCAATATCATTTTGGAGATAGAAAATTAAATGAGCAATTAGAAAAAGTAATTGCCGAAGAAGTAAATATTAAAAAAATTGAATTTTCTAAAAATTTACCCGACCAAAATATTCGATTAGATACTAAGCTGAGCCCGGAATTAAAACGGGAAGGAAATCTAAGAGAATTAATTAGAAATATTAATGCTTTGAGAAAAAAGGCCCAGCTGACCATTCAAGATAGAATAGAAGTTTATTTTCAAACAGAAAGTCAAGAATTGATTAATTTAATAGAAGACAGCGAAGAAGAATTAAAGAATAATGTTTTAGCCCAAAGCTTTAAAAATGAAAAGATAGAGGATAGTTTGGTAGAAAAAGAACTCCAAGTTAATGAGTATAAAATGACAGTTTATTTAAAAAAATTATAAGTAATAATTATAATGGAATTTAATACTCAGGGCATAATATTGAAAGCTCAAGACACGAAAGAAGCCGATAGATTGTATTATATTTTTAGTTTAGAAAAGGGACTAGTTAGGGCCTTTGCTAAATCTGTTAAAACACCAAAAAGTAAATTAGCTGGCTTTTTGACTGTTTCTAATCAAGTTTTTTTAATGCTAGCTCAAAATGAATTGAGCACTAAAATTGCTCAAGTTAGTGTTATAAAAACCTATCCTAAAATTATAAATTCTTATGCCGAATTTTTTATTTTTAATCAAATAGCAGAAATTTTATTAAATTTTTTAAGAGAAAATCAAGTCGAAGAATATTTGTATAATAGCACCAAATTGTTTTTAGATGATTTAAATAGTGATTTGGATTTAGATAAAAAAAAGAATTTGCAATTGGCTTATTTGGGCCATATTTTGAATTTAAGCGGTTTTAAGCCAGCAGATATTAAATTGAATTCAGTTTTAGTAAATTTTTTAAACACCATACTTAGAAATGACTATTTAAAAAATCGGGATTTGATGATAAAATTAAGAATGTCAGCTGAGGATTTTAAAAAAATAATAAATTATTTGAGTAATTATTTTCAAAATATTTTAGATAAAGAATTAAACAGCTTTGTACGATGCCAATATACTAATGTTACTAATTATACAAATAAATTATGCGAATGATACGAATATAAATAATACCTTAAAATTAGTATAATTAGTATTCATCCTGTTAAATTATTGCTTTGCAATAGTATTTAACAGGATAAATTCGTATATTAGCATCGCATATTAGATTTATGAAAAAAAATGTATTAGATTTATCAAGTTCTGAAAAAAAACCAAATTTAAGTTTGGGAGTTAAAATTAAAAAAATTAGAAATAAAGATAAAAGTTTCATTAAAAAAGGGAGTTCTTTGGGAGTAAGACCCAAGATGCCAAAAAAGAGGAAAATAAAAAGTATTCGAGAAAGGATCAATAGGGCTAATTTTTCAGAAAAAACAGATGTTAATGGCATTTGGAATAAAAGGAAAGATTCTTCTAATTTTGACAGAAGATCTCCAAACAGAGGAAAATTTGTTGGTTTATTGATTATGTTTTTATTTATTTTAGCAGGTGCCACAATAGCGGGCTGGTATTTTTTTGCTAATAAAGAATTAAATGGGGATGGTGTTTCTGTTGATATTATGGGCGATGACCAGGTCATTTCGGGGGATGGACTAGAATTAAAAATAAAATATTTGAATAGAGAGCGGGTTAAGATAAAAAATTTAGAATTAAGATTAAATTATCCAGATGGTTTTTATTATATATCGTCAGAGCCCAAAGCCATGACCCTATCTTCCAATGTTTGGAGATTAGAGGATTTAAAGCCAAATGAGTCAGGGGAGATTATTTTGAGAATCCAGGCAATAGGAGCGATAAATGACGTTTTAAAATTAGAGGGGAGCTTGTCTTATGAGCCATCTAATTTTAGTTCTGCTTTTGAATTAAATTTTGAAAAAGACATTATAATACAAGGAGAGCTTTTAGAGTTGAGCATGGATGCCCCGGAAGAAATTGGCAATGATAATCGAGTTACCTATAATATTCATTATAAAAATATTTCTGATCATCCATTGGAAAATTTTAGATTAAGAATGGAATATCCCGAAACTTTCAGTATTATTGAAACAGAAGGAGGGGCTGAACTTTATGATGAAAATATTTGGTTATTAAATAAAATAGGAGTGGATGATGCTCAAGGTTTAGATGTTAAGGGATTTTTTGATTTAGAGCAGGTCGGTTCCTCAACTATCAGCGCAATATTAGAAATAAAATCTTTAACGCCAGAAATACCGTTGCTGGACGAAGAAAATCCGAATTGGTATGAATACAAGAGAGTGGAAAAAACTATTCAGCTTTCAGAAATAGCCGCCAATCTAAAGGTTCTAGTTAATGGCAAATATCAAGACAGTGCCATTAATTGGGGTGATGAATTAAATTACGAAATAGATTATAAAAACAATAGTGATAGGGCCCTAGAAAATGTATCAATAGAGATGCATTTAGATTCAAAATATATTGATTGGGAAACTTTAGATGATAACTTTAATGGATTTTTAGACGAGGGTTCACAAACTATAATTTGGGATAAAAGAGTTATTCCTTCCCTTTCTAGGTTAGAATTAGAACGAGAGGGTAAAATTTATTTTACTATTGGCGTTAAAAATTTAATTGAAGAATTTTTAAACAAAGAGGAATATAAAATTGAATCAGAAGTTAAGTTGCGCGCTGATAATTTAGTTGCGGACACAGAAGAAGAAGTTATTAATTCCAATTTAGTGATTAATAGAATAAATAGTCCTATTGAATTTAAAACTATTGCCAGATATTATGACGATCTTGGCCAGGAAGTTGGTTCTGGGCCATTACCCCCAGTAATTGGCGAGACAACTAGTTATCAAATTGTTTGGAATGTTAAATCCCTAATCAATGATTTGAATAATGTTTTAATTAAAACTACTTTACCACCAGGAATTGAATGGGGACAGGGGATTACTGCTGATGGGCAAAATTTGATTTTTAATACTGATACTAGGCAAATTGTTTGGCAGATTGATAATTTGAAAAAAAATCAAGAAAATATGGCCAAGTTTAATATTTTGGTTACTCCTGGAGAAGGTCAGGTAGGTCAAATTTTGACTTTAACTAATACAACCATGCTTTTGGCCCATGATGATTATTCTCAAGGTAAAATTAATTTAAATAGTAATTATTTAACTACAGAACTAGAGGGTGATCAAAAAGCCACTGGCAATGGTAAGGTGATTGATTTGGGTTTGGAATAAAGATATGAAATAAAAAATCCTCTCATTTTTTTTGAAGAGAGGATTATTTTTTAAAAAAGTCTAGGATATATCTTGTCAAACAATATAATCTGACAGGAGCTAACAATATTGCTAAACAGAATAGAATCATATATCCAATTTGACTTTGAAATTTCAAGTTGAATATGAATGCATTTAACATTAAGAAAAAGATAAACATAGAAATTTTTCCAAGCACAGTAATTTGAAATTTTTTAGTTTCTCTTTTAAAAATAACATATCCAGTTGCAAAACCCAGGAAGAGCTCGATTGATAAGAATATACCAAATACGATTTTGTAGGTAATATTCCCAGTCAGATCTAAGAGAAAGATTAAGACAATTATATTACCCAGCTTATCAGCAATTGGATCAAGAATTTTTCCTAACTCGGAAAATTGTTTTAGCAGACGAGCTAAAAACCCATCTAATAAATCCAAAAATCCAGTAAAAAGAAAAAGAAATCCAGCTTCAAGCCATTGTTCATTTTTTATGAAGATATAGAGGATTGGCAGGAGTAATATATGAAGCACAGTTACTGCATTAGGAATTGTTAAGAATTCATTTTTTTTCATTAGGCCTCCATAATTTTTTAATTTATGTTTAAGTTAATCAAAAAATCTAAAAAAAGTCAAGCTCGTTTAGGGGTTTTAAGAACTAAATCGGGCAGTATCAAAACCCCCTTTTTTATGCCCATAGCCACTAGAGGAGTTGTTAAAACTCTTAGTTTTGAGGATATTAAAAGTTTAAATCCACAAATTTTATTAGGCAATACTTATCATTTGTATTTAAAACCCGGTTTGCCGGTAATTAAAAAATTTGGCTCTTTGGCAAAGTTTAGTAATTATGACTTTCCTTTTTTAACAGACTCAGGCGGTTTTCAGGTTTTTTCTCTTTCTAAAATACGCCGGCTAATTAATAAAGGAGTTGAATTTCAATCAACTTATGACGGCTCCAAACATTTATTTACTCCGGAAAAAGTAATGAAAATTCAGGCCGGGTTGAATTCTGATATTCAAATGGTTTTAGATGTTTGTTTAAATTCTAAATCTAGTATTAAAAAATTAGAACAGGCCTTAGAATTAACTAGTTCTTGGGCTGAAAAGTCCAAGCAAGCAAAAGAGAAATTAGATTTACAAAATAAGAATTTATTATTTGGAATAATTCAGGGTGGTTTAAATAAAAAGTTGAGATTAAAAAGTTTAAACGAGATTGTAAAAATTGGCTTTGACGGCTATGCTATAGGCGGTTTAGCGGTTGGAGAGAGTAATTTAGAAATGTATAAAATTTTAAATTATTTAACTCCTCAAATGCCAGAAAATAAACCTCGCTATCTAATGGGAGTTGGTTATCCAGAAAATATTATTGAGGCCGTAAAAAGAGGAATAGATATGTTTGATTGTGTGATTCCAACCAGAGAAGCACGGCATGCACGTTTATATCTATTTCGAAAAAATTCTTTACATGACAATTTTTATCAGACCATTAATATTAATAATGCTAAATTTTCTGTAGATATTAGTCCTATTAATAGAAATTCTAAATTATCAGAATTGCAAAAATATTCTAAGGCCTATTTGCATCATTTATTTAAAATTCAGGATGCTTTGGGTTTAAGATTGGCCACTTTAAATAATATTGAATTTTATTTGACTTTAATGGAGAGAATCCGAAATAATCTAAAAAACAGCAAGTTTTAGGGCTTTGTTTTAGGCACGGACATATGGCGGTTTTAGGTAATTAAATTGTGCTAAATATTCATTCTTTTCTCACTCATTCGGTTATAAAAAGCCTTCATTTTGTTTAGACTTTTTATAACACTCATTCCGTTTGAAAAACAAAACTCTTGACCCTGTTAAATAACTTTAAATTTTTGTAAAAATTTAAAGTTAAGATTTAAATACAATTATAATAAAAGATATGGTTAATAAAAAAAAATTATTGAAATTAATTAAAACCATGAATTATAATTACTTAAATCTTATTTAACAGGGTTGACAGCAGGGGGTATTTGTTTTAGAATGGAACTAATCTATTTTTAAAAGAATATTAAATTAATAAATAAAAGAATATAATTATATGGTAGATTTAACTTTAAAAGCCGAAAAAAGAGAAGAATTAAAAGGATCTAATCCTAGAAAAATATTAGCAGCGGGTTATTTGCCGGCTATTATTTACGGTCCAGGGGCTAAAAATTTAAATATTAAACTCAATCATCAAAATTTTTTAAAAGTTTTTAATATTGCAGGAGAAAGTCAGGTTATTGGTATTGAGTTAGATGGAAAAATTATTCAAGTTTTAACACATCGAGTTCAAAAAGATCCCGTTACTGATAAAATAATTCATGTTGATTTTTATCAATTTAAAAAAGACCACAAATTTCAGGTTGATATTCCTATTAAATTTATTGGAGAATCTGTTGCCGTTAAAGAGGGTGGTGGGATTTTAGTTACTGCTTTAGACAGCATTGTTGTAGAGTGTCTTTATGCTGATTTAATATCAGAAATTGAAGTAGATCTTTCTATTTTAAAAGAAATAAATGATTCTATCCATGTGTCTGATATTAATTTAGGGGAAAATATTAGAATTGTAACTTCTTCAGAACAAGCCATAGTAACTGTTAAGGCAGTTAAAGTAGAAGAAGAAGTTGAGGCAGCAGAAGAGGCTGAAGGCGAAGAAGGTGTTGAAGCTGTTGAAGGCGAAGAAGGCGAAGAAGGTGAAAAATCTACAGAAAAAGAAGGCGAAGCAGAAAAGCCTCAAGATTCTCAAGGAAAAACAGAGAGCAAAAAAGAAAACGAATAAGACATTTTTTTAAATAACTCAAAAACAAAAATAAATATTTATGTCTAACGGAAAAAGCGTAAAATCTCTTGTATCAATAATATTTATGATTATAATTTTACTTTGTGGAATTATAATTCTGGGAGTTTATATGAATGAGAAATGGAAATCCCTAAGAGACGTGAGGAGAAGAGGAGATATTCAAACAGTGAAGAAGGCCATTAATTTTTATTCATTAGATAAAAATTATTTACCACCCAATGAAACTGAGCGAGAATGGGATTCTAGTTATGATCCGGGTAATAATCATCAGACCTTATTTAAAACCCTCAGAGAAGAGGAATTATTATCTCATATTTTTGATCCCAAAAACGACTTAGAGCATAATTATAAATATCATAGATTTGAAAAAGGTGAGTATGGATGCGAACGACCCTTTGCCATATTTCAAGTAGTAAATTTTGAGACATTAGTGGCTGACAACGGAGAAGGCGCTTGCCCAGAAAGAAATTTTGTTTTAGAAGCACCTAATGGCTATACTATTCAATGGTTTGAATAGCCGATGCTAATACCTGCCCGCCACTGGCTTCGCCATAGGCGATGGCAGGCGGGTACGAATTGTACTAATGATACCTGCCTTCGCGTGCCGTCGCCAAAGTGGCTTTGGCACGTCGGCGACCGAAGCGGCTACGCGCAGGCAGGCGAATGAATTATGCCAATGATACGAATCGAACTAAGCTTGATACGAATGAAATAATAATGGAATAATAATTAAATATTTTTGATTTTAATTATCCCCGAAAGGGGGTTTTTTGTTTTACTCAAATCCACAACCAATTTCCATTGCATTTTAACTAATTCAGTGGTAAATTATAAATATGAATTATATTACCTAACCTTTATAGTTTTCTGTAAAGTATGGTGAGAAACCCACGTAAGTAATAGAGACGGCTTTCCGTCTGGTACTTACTTACGTGGTCAATGTCCGAAAGGGTGTTGGATGCCCTAAAAAGCATCGCCAGCGGGGGCCGTTTTTGTTTATCATAAAAATTAAAATTGCCTTTACTAATATAAATTGAAGGTTTATGCTTTAAATATAATAAATAAAATAAAAATATATGAAAAAAATAATCATTATATCTTTAATATTATTAGTATTTTTATTATTAGGTTCTATAAAAATAGTAGATGCAAGAAGTGGATGTTGTTCTTGGCATGGAGGGGTTTGTGGTTGTAGTTGTTGTGATGGGAGTCCATTATCAAGTACATGTTTACCTTATTATCCAGGATGCTCTGGCTACTCATCACCAAGTTATACAAAATCAACGCCCGATTGCCCATCAATGTCATCTTATGATTCATTAAGTGGCAGTTGTAAATGTTATTCAGGGTACATAGTTGATACTGATTATTCAGGAAATCAGTCCTGTGTTAGTGGCAGTTTATATTGTAGTAGATTATATGGTTATAATTCCAGCTATGATTCTTTAAGTGGTAATTGTAAATGTATGAGTGGTTATGTGTGGGGAACTGATATTTTAGGTAAGTCACATTGCGTTACTGGTGATTCAAAATGTCAAGATAAATATGGATATGGTTCAAAATATGACTCTTTGAGCGATAGTTGCAAATGTAAATATGGGTATCTTTGGGCCACAGATATGTCAAAGTGTATAGATGATGATCAATATTGTAGAGATAAACATGGACTTCATTCAAGTTATGACAGCTTATCTGATAGCTGTGAATGTGATAGCAGATATGAAATGACCAGAAAAAGTTATGGTAGTGGCTTAGAATGTGTAAGTTGTACCTCAAAATATGGTATTAATTCAGAATATGATTATCTTTCTGATAAATGTAGATGTCGAAGTGGATATACGTTAGATGATAATAGTACGTGTGTAAAAAAGCAAAATAACGTTTATTTTCTTCTAAAAGAATTAAAAACAGACACAAATCAAGCGATTATAAAAAGTGAATATGATTATAATAGCTATCTAATAGAATATGGATATAGTTGTTATGATTCTACAATGAAAAGGTATTTAAATAATAAAATAGTGGTTAATTTGGGAACTGATTTTGATTTAGACAGATGGGATAAAATAGTATTATATAATGACAGCGGAAATTGTGATATTAAAAACGTTAAAAAAGTAAGTTCCTCATTCACATTAGAAGATGATGAAGAGAAAGAAGAAAATTTTGATAAATTATATTCAGAATATTTAGAACAAATAAATACAATAAATAATACTGCCCCAAACATCCCAAATAATTTAGAAAATAAAGATGTTAAAAATAATGAGACTGAAAAAACAATAATAAATGAAATTAAAACATGCAACGAAGGTTATTCTTTGTTTAATAATCAATGTATAAAAATTCCAGAAAATGCTCATGTAGTAGATAGCCCAACTGATGTTTGGCTTTGTGACGAAGGATATGAAGAAAAGAATAATTCTTGCGTTTTAATAAAAAATATAGAAGAAAGCGTAATAAAAGTTACTCCTATAGAAAAAAAAGATGATACAGTAGACAATTTAATTGTTGAAAATAATGATCAGGATGATATTAATAATGAATTAGCAAACCCACCTAGAGGCAATAAGATTAAATTTTTCTTTAAAAACTTTTTTAATAAAATATCAAGTTGGTTTAAATAATTAAATAAAAAATATATGTACAAAAAAATTACAGCAATTTCATTGATTATTTCAATGAATTTAATCTTTATTCCCATTGGCTCAATTCAAAACGCAGAAGCTAAAACTGAGCTTAATTTGAAGTCGGATTATGAATTACAAAAACGAGTTGTTTCTGATGAGAATAATTTGATTCAATCAAAGAAAAATCTCACAGAAGCTCAAAAAAACTTAGTACAGACCTTTTAAAATTAGTAGATAGTAATTTTTTATTACCAAATGAATCAAGACATCAATTAGAGATTGAAATGACAGAACAAAAGCAGTTTATTGCGAAGGAAGACACAATAACCAAGATTAATCGAGAGTTATCTAACCAAGTGCATAATGATTTAGTTTATGTTTATATTTATTTAAGACCAAATAGTTTAATAGATGTAATAAATCCTTTTGTATGGCAAATAGTAAATAAAGATGATTCATATAATTTAGCCGTAGCCCTAGTTGAAGTAAAAAAATTAGAAACCTTAGCTTCTCTTGAACAAGTTAGGACTATACGAACAGTTATGCCTCCAATTGTTCGAAGTGGGTCAGTGGTAACTGAAGGAGATGCAATTCATCAAACAGACGAAGTTCGTAATTTATATTCTCAAAGTGGTGATGGAATTAAAGTAGGGGTTATATCAGATGGCGTAGATAATTTAGCTTCTGCTCAATCAAGTGGAGATTTACCATCCGTCACAGTACTTGATAATAGCGATGGTGGTGATGAAGGTACAGC
Source organism: uncultured Gammaproteobacteria bacterium (assembly GCA_964639335.1). Taxonomy (GTDB): domain Bacteria; phylum Patescibacteriota; class Patescibacteriia; order UBA1558; family S5-K13; genus JAIOTH01. The sequence continues at coordinate 14,323 of CAZXCJ010000025.1, forward strand.
TATGCTAGAAATTATTCACGATATGGCTCCTGATGCAGAGTTGTATTTTCATACTGGATTTCCTAATTATATAGTTTTTAATAATGCAGTTGATGATTTGGTTGCCGCTGGTTGTAATGTCATTGTCGATGATCTTGGTTTTTTAGATCAACCATATTTTGAAGATGGATATATAGCTACTAATGTTGCTACTACTTTAGTAGATCATAATATTGTTTATGTTTCAGCCGCAGGTAATGCTGCCCAAGAACATTACCAAGGAATTTTTAATGATAATGGAAGTGGTTGGCATGATTTTAGTGCTGGCTTGGATCAAATTCTTGTGGCCTATGTACCTAATGGGGACAGGGTTACGTCATTTTTGCAGTGGAATGATAGTTTTGGATCCTCTGGGAATGATTACGATTTATATCTTGTTAATCAGGGCTCAGGGAATTATGAGATATTAGACGCAAGTGAGATTGAACAAAATGGTAATGATGACCCATTAGAATGGATTAATTATACAAATACAAGTGGAAGTACGATTATTGTAGGTATATATATAAAGAAGTATTCTGGCTTAGATAAGACATTGGAGATAAATTTTAATAATAGAGGCGGAGTGGAAATTTCCCAAACCTTCGTTACAGTGGCAGACTCAATTTTTGGTCACCCTGCAGTACCAGGTGTAATAGCTGTTGGAGCAATAGATGCTAGTGATCCTGGTAATGATGATATTGAAGATTTTTCATCACAGGGACCAGTAACTATAATTGGAGAGGATTTAAGGGCAAAACCTGATGTTATTGGAATTGATGGTGTTTCAATAACTGGTGCTGGTGGCTTTAGTAATCCATTTTTTGGTACAAGTGCCGCAGCTCCTCACATAGCCGCTATTGCCGCTCAATTATGGGGAAAATTTTCATCTAATACTGCTGATGAAATTAGAGGTCAAATATTAGATAATTCAGTTGATTTAGGAACTGCTGGTTTTGATAATATATATGGCTATGGTCGAGCCGATGCTTTAGCTTCATTATTAAATTCATTAATAGCACCAGTTTTAGCTGAAGTTACTCCAGTTACTACGCCAACCAATGATACCACTCCGGACTATACATTTAGTTCAACTGAAATAGGAACCATTGCTTATGGTGGTAGTTGTACCAGCACGGCTACTAATGCCATAGCTGATAATAATCCTATTACTTTTAGTACGCTTACGGAAGGAACTTATAATGATTGTACTATTACAGTGACCGATGCTACTAGTAATGCTAGCAATACTTTATCAGTAACTAGTTTTACAATTGATACTACTGTGCCAACATCTAGCATAACTTATTCAATTGACCATGCAGTTAAAGATGCTGATACTTTAGTTATTACAGCTGTATTTAGTGAAGTGATGAAAGATAGTCCAGTACCTCAAATTGCAATAACTTATGATGGTGGTATTGATAATCTTACAGCAACAGATATGACTAAAACTGACACTACTCATTATTTTTATAATTTAGACGTTCCAGCTGGTGATGGAACTGGAACAATTACTTTAAGTACAGGTACTGATTTAGCTGGAAATGTTATTACTTCTATTCCAAGTAGTGGAGCAACTTTTACAGTAGACAATACTGTTCCTGATAATCAAGATACAGTTTTTAATACAAGTACTTCTAAACACGGAGGAGCAGAGGTTACTATTGTAAGTTCAGGAGATGCAGATAATAATGTTTGGTTCGCTCCATTAGGAACAACTTCATTTGTTGCCGGAGATACAATGACAACAGCAGGAGGAACAGCAACTACAATTTTTGCTCCAGCAGATGAAGGAAGCTATCGATTATTTGTGATTGATATAGCTGGTAATTATTCAAGTCCATCCACAGCTATATTAACAGTAGATGATACAGGATCAACAATAGCTGAAGTTACTCCAGTGCCAACTCCAACCAATAATACTACTCCAGATTATACATTTAGTTCAACTGAAGCTGGAACCATTACTTATACTGGTAGTTGTACTAGTACTGCTACTGATGCTATAGCCGATAATAATACTATTACTTTTAGTACGCTTGCCGAAGGAACTTATGATGATTGTACTATTACAGTGACCGATGCTACTAGTAATGTAAGCAATACTTTATTAGTAACTAGTTTTACAATTGATACTACTGTGCCGACCGTAGGAATTGTTTTTACTGATACATCTCTTATTGTTGGTGAAACATCATTAGTAACATTTACATTTAGTGAAGCAGTAACAGGATTTACGAATGACGATTTAACAATTGCTAATGGTACATTAACTGCCGTAACATCTGCAGATAATATAATTTGGACAGCCACTTTTACGCCAACTGATGATTTAGAGGATGCAGAAAATGTAATTACTATTGATAAAACAGGTATCGCTGATGAGGCAAGTAATGTTGGAGAAGGCACAACAGATTCAAATAATTATGCAATTGATACTAAAGAGCCAACTGTAGAAGTAACAATGGATTCTTATGCCCTTGAGGTTGGGGAAACTACTACGGTGACCTTTACTTTTTCAGAAGCTCCAACAAATTTTACTGCTGATGATATAACAATTGGTAGTGGCGCCATTGGAGCGATAAATTCAACAACTTTGACCGCTCAAACTGCAATATACACTCCGACCGATGATCTAGAAGAAGACATAAATGTTATTAGTGTTGGAACGGCTTGGACTGATACAGCTGGCAATGCTCCAGAAGCCATATCTAACTCTCTAAACTACACGGTTGATACCAAAGAGCCAACCTCTAGCATATCTTATTCAATTGACCATGCAGTTAAAGATGCTGATACTTTAGTTATTACAGCTGTATTTAGTGAAGTGATGAAAGATAGTCCAGTACCTCAAATTGCAATAACTTATGATGGTGGTATTGATAATCTTACAGCAACAGATATGACTAAAACTGACACTACTCATTATTTTTATAATTTAGACGTTCCAGCTGGTGATGGAACTGGAACAATTACTTTAAGTACAGGTACTGATTTAGCTGGAAATGTTATTACTTCTATTCCAAGTAGTGGAGCAACTTTTACAGTAGACAATACTGTTCCTGATAATCAAGATACAGTTTTTGATACAAGTGCTTCTGAACAAGGCGGAGAAAGCGTTGGTATTGAAAGTTCAGGAGATGAAGATAATAATGTCTGGTTTGCTCCATTAGGAACAACTTCGTTTGTTGCCGGAGATACAATGACAACAGCAGGAGGAACAGCAACTACAATTTCTGCTCCAGCAGATGAAGGAAGCTACCGATTATTTGTAATTGATATAGCAGGTAATTATTCAAGTCCATCTACAGCTGTATTAACAGTAGATGATACGGGATCAACTATAGCTGAAGTTATTCCAGTTACTACTCCAGCTAATGATACTACTCCAGATTATACATTTAGTTCAACTGAAGCTGGAACTATTTCCTATGGCGGTAGTTGTACCAGCACGGCTACTAATGCCATAGCTGATGATAATCCTATTACTTTTAGTACGCTTGCAGAAGGAACTTATAGTGATTGTACCATTACAGTAACTGACACTGCTAATAATGTAAGCAATACTTTATCAGTAACTAGTTTTACAATTGATACTACTGTGCCAATAGCCTATCTTACTGGACCAGTTGATGGTGATAGAACAGAATTAGTAATAAGATTTAATGATGCACTAGATGCAGACACATTGGCAATGTCTAACAGAGCAATTTTATTAAATTCAATTTCAAATGATGTGACTGGAACTTCCACTCCCATATCAGTTGCTTCAGA
>CAZXCJ010000026.1:0-18045 GCA_964639335.1 uncultured Gammaproteobacteria bacterium
AAATCTAATGATTTTGGTAGGTTTAGAGTGTTACCTATGTATCTCATCTTTTGCATACTTTTCTGATTTAAATATGTTTTAGATATGCTATAATTATCAATAGACCCACTGCGTAATAATTTTACTACTGCAATTGCGCACTCCTGCCTTCGCGTGCCGTCGCCATAGTGGCTATGGCACGTCGGCGACCGAAGCGTAGCATCGGCTACGCGTCCATCCTCCGTAGCAGTAGTCTGCTACCGCGGAGGACGGGCAGGCAGGTTGGCTAAATTTCTAATTCCGCTGAGCGGAATATTGCGTGATTTATTATGCGGTAGGCCTGATATAAATATTTATAAAATTATGGTAGAAGAACTAGTTCAAAAATCAGTGGAAAGCTATTTTTTGGAATTAAATGTGCCGGAAGATAAAAAAGAAAAAGTATTAATGGGAATAACAGATATGGTTTATAGTTTAAACCAAAGAATTATTGAGTATGAAAAAGAAATAAATGCAGAACAAAAGAGGTACATTTTAAAAATTATCGGAGAGAAAGACAATTTAATTAAAGAGAAAATTAGCCAGATTTTAGAAAGCCAAGAGGAAGAAATAAATTATGACTACTAATCCAGTGGCTTTAATTATTTTAGATGGCTGGGGAGTTTCTGAGCCATCTATTGGCAATGCTGTTACCCTAGCCAAGATTGACTATTGGGATTATTTGTTGAAAAATTATCCTAGTTTTTTATTACAGGCCTCTGGAGAGGCAGTGGGCTTGCCCTATGGTGAAATGGGAAATTCAGAAGTTGGGCATTTAACTATTGGCTCAGGACAGATTATATTACAGAGTTTGAATAGAATTAATAAGTCCATTTTAGACAATAGTTTTTTTTCTAATCCAGCCCTTATCAAAGCAATTAAACATGTTCAAAATAATAATTCGGCCCTACATTTGATGGGACTTTTGGGAACTGGAGGCGTACATTCTTATCAGGCGCATTTAGAGGGTTTGATAAAAATAGCCTCAGAATATAAATTGAAAAAGGTTTATCTGCATTTATTTTTAGATGGCCGAGATACTTCTAAAAACAAGGGCATAGAATTTATAAAAGAAATTCAAAAGACCCTGCAAGAATTTAATTGTGGTCAAATAGCTTCTCTGTCTGGGCGCTTTTATGCCATGGATAGAAATAATAATTGGGATAGAATTAAATTGGTTTATGATGCCATGGTTCACGGTCAGACCAAAGAGAAGTTTTCTGATTCAATTTTGGCCATCCAAGATTCTTATGCACATAATATTTTCGATGAAGAATTCAGGCCTATTATTATAGAGAAAGATCAAAAGCCCATAGCTACCATTTCTGATAACGACGCTTTAATATTTTTTAATTTTCGGGCGGATAGAGCCAGACAAATGACCAGGGCTTTAATTTTAGATGATTTTGAGAGTTTTGATAGGCGAGATAAAATAAAAAATTTGTTGATGGTTGCTTTTACAGAATACGAAAAAAATTTACCTATAGAAATAGCTTTTAAAAGACCGGACGTCAATCAAACTCTAGCGGAAGTAGTTAGTCAGGCCGGATTAAAGCAGCTTCATATTGCTGAAACTGAAAAATATGCCCATGTAACCTTCTTTTTTAATGGCTTAAAAGAAGAAAAGTTTGTTGGCGAAGAAAGGATATTAATTCCATCTCCTCATGTGCGAACATATGACCAACAACCCGAGATGTCTGCTCCAGAAGTAACCAAAAATTTAATTAGAGCTATCAATACTAAGCAATTTGATTTTTATGTTTTGAATTTTGCTAATCCCGACATGGTGGGCCATACTGGAAATTTATCAGCCAGCATTAAGGCCCTAGAAACAGTTGATAAAAGTTTAGCAGAAATTATTCCTTTAATTTTAAAACAAAATGGTACGGTTTTATTAACTGCTGACCATGGTAATGTTGAAGAAATTATTGATTTAAAAACCGGAGAGATAGACAAGGAACATAGCAGTTTTCCAGTTCCTTTTATTATTCTTAATAATAGTTTGCAAAATAAAACCAATCCAATAAAAAATCAAAACCTATATCAAGGAAAAATATCTGGAGTTTTATCAGACATTGCTCCAACGGTTTTATATTTTTTAAAATTACAGCCCAGCGAATACATGAAAGGTGTTAATTTAGCGAGGGGATTGGGGAGTTAGCTATCAGCGATTAGCTATTAGCTTTTAGTGATTGGAGTTGTAAGAGTATTAATTTAAATTTGATGAGAATAGGTTTTGAGACCTATTTTTTTGCAAACTGTTGACTTTTTTTATGAAATGTGATATTATTATATGTTAATAAATAAAAAAATAATTTAAAAAAATTCGGAGGACGATATGTCATTTATATCAATAATGGTTTTGGTGGTTTTATTTGTTGGTTTTGTTATTTTTTTGATTATCGCCGGTCTAAGCGATAATAGAATCTTGAGATTTATATTCTCTTTCATTCTTCAAGTAGTTGGCGGAATAATATTGGCGGTAGTTTTATTCCTAATTTGTGTATTAGGAGTAGGCTTTTTCCAACTAACATTGGGATGGACCAACGTCTCTGTGATAGTCATTATGCTCCCCACTGCCATCCTCATTGGATTTATTTCTTTCTACAGTGTGCTGCTTTTGAAATTTATATACCTACAAATAGTTCTGATAATATCTTTTGGGATATTACCGTTGTTAATTAAACCCCCTCTTTTCCCCTTTCTTGTGATTTATGTTTTAGTAGGTCTTGTTACCCTCCTTATTCATGGACGGGGAAATATTAAAGAGGCCTTTTTTGGGAGAGCATGGAAAAGGTCTTAATAATTTTTTTGGGATTTGTCTTAATGGATAAATCCCTTTTTATTTTGTCTAATTTTAATATACAAATTAAATTGTTAAAATTTTTAAAAAGTACTTGACAAAAAATAGTTTTGGGTATATACTTATAATGAATTTTAAATTTTGAATTTTGGAATAATTTATTATTTAAAATTCGAAATTCGTCATTTATTCAAAATTCAGAATTAATAATTAAAAATTAATATTATGCCAAGATTTGATGGAAGCGGACCAATGGGTCAAGGCCCAATGACCGGCAGAGGACTAGGTCCTTGTGGCGGTGGTATGGGATATGGCCGCGGTCAAGGAAGAGGATTTGGATTTAGAAGATTTTTTTCTAGAAAAGAAGAATTAGAGGATTTAAAAACCTACCAAGAAGATTTAAAAGCTGAATTGGAAGCCGTGGAGCGAGAATTAAAAGAGAATAAATAAGGTCCTAATAAGAGCGGTGGTTTTTTAATCACCGCCTCTTCTTTGTTTATAAATGGAAAATTGAAAATTATTATGAATAGCAAATTTTTAAAAGCTTATCAAAAAACAAAAAAAACAATAATAATGACCCTACCTTTGGTGATGGGCGTTATTTTGTTGATTTCTTTATTAAGTCCTTTATTAAAATCAAATTGGATAGTAAAAATATTTCAACATAATATTTTAGCAGATTCTTTTTTGGGAGCTACGATTGGTAGTTTGGCTGCGGGTAATCCAATTACCTCTTATATATTGGCTGGAGAATTAACAAAACTTGGAATTAGCTTAGCGGCTATTACAGCTTTTATATTAGCTTGGGTAACAGTAGGTATTGTCCAGTTGCCAGCGGAAAGTATGATTTTAGGCAAAAAATTTGCTGTATTGAGAAATATTTTAAGTTTCATTAGTGCTATTTTAATTGGTTTAATAGTTCAGTTAGTTTTAAGTTAAATTAATAAATTTAATGAAAACATTACAACAAAAATTTACTAATTTAAATCCTTTTTCTCTCCTGATGTCGAGACCTTCGGTAAAATTTTTAAGTTTGGCAATTTTGATTTATTTATTTGTGTTAGTTTTTAATTTTACATTTTTTTTGACTAGCTTAAATAGGTTTGTTGTTTTAGCTGTTAAAATTTTACCTAGCATATTAGGAGCATTTGTTTTAATTTTTGTTTTTAATTATATTTTAAGTGACCAAAAGATTAGAAAATATTTAGTAGGCAAATTAAATTGGAAAAAATATTTTTTAACTATTGGTTTGGGCATTTTATCAACTGGTCCTATTTATGCTTGGTATCCTTTTTTAGCGGATTTAAAAAAGCAAGGATTTAAAAGTGGATTAATTAGCATTTTTCTTTATAATCGGGCTATAAAATTGCCCTTTATTCCAATTATAATCTATTATTTTTCTTTAAAATTTGTTATATTAATTGTAATGCTAATGATTGTTTTTTCTATCATCAATGGAATAATAATTAATAAATTTGTTAAAAATTAATTTTAAAATTATATGATTATAGCTATTGCATCTACAACTAAAAATCTAAAGGGAGAAATATCTAATCAAGGTGCTCGAGCTCCTTATTATTTACTAATTGATGATCAAAATGAAATATTGGAATCATTAAAAAATCCTTTTGCCAAAGGCGGGGGTGGTGCTGGTTTTAGTGTAGCTAAAATGTTAGAACAAAAAAATGTAAACAAATTGATAGCTGGCAAAATCGGAGATAATATGCAAGGAGCCTTGCAAGAAAGAAATATAGAATATGAATTAGCCAGTGGTTTAATTAAAGATTATTTAAAATAAATAAATTTAGTAATAAAATGAAGGCCAAAATAGCTTTAATTTCAATATTAGCAAATCTGATTTTAGCCGGAGGAAAAATTGCCGTTGGTATTTTTTCTAATTCGGCCGCTATATTAGCGGGAGGTATTGATTCATTTGTAGATATTTTTTCATCTGTTATTAGTTATATTGGAATCAAAATATCTGGCAAGCCGGCTGACAAAAAACATCCTTATGGGCATTATAAATTTGAAGTTTTGGGAGGTGTTATTATTACCATAATTATTGCGACGACGGGCATAGGAATAATTTATAATGCTTATAAAAATTTTTTTGAGCCAGCAGTTATTACAATTAATTATTTAGCCTTTGGAGTGATGATTTTTTCAGCATTAGTTAATGGACTAATGTCAAGATTAAAAATTTATTATGGTAAAAAAGAAAATTCAGTCAGCTTGCTTTCAGATGGTGCTCATTCCAGAATTGATGTTTATACTTCATTAGCAATTTTAATTGGTTTATTTTTAACTAAATATTGGATTTATGCGGATGCGGTTTTGGCATTATTAATGGGTCTTTATATAATTAAAGAAGCTTTTTCAATTGGTAAAGAAGCAGTTAGTTCGTTGCTTGATGTTTCGGCTGGCGAAGAAATAGAAGCAGAGATAAGATTGATTGCTAAAAAACAGAATATTGAAATTAGTTCTCTAAAAACACAAAAAAAAGGTTCTGCCGCAACTGCCAATTTAGAGATAAATCTACCGAGTAATCTAAATATAGAGGAGGCAATTAAAATTTCGGATTTTTTAAGAGAGGAGCTTACAAAAAAAATTGAGAGTTTGCAATATGTTGCTATTCAAATTAAGAGTCATGAAGTAGAAACTGGGTTTTATAAGCCTAATTTTGGCTCTGCTTTTCACTGGCAAAGAAAGGGGCGATTTAAAGATAAGACAGAGGAAGCGGCCGGCAAGGGACCGAGCGGTTATTGTGTTTGCGAAAAGTGTGGCCGTAAAATTGCACATCAGAGAGGAGTTCCTTGCTCTAATTTAAAGTGTCCGAAATGTAATATAAATTTAAAAAGAGAATAATATGCCACGGCCAAGATTATGTAGAAAAATTGGATTTAGAGCGCGGGCAAGATATTTCAAGCCCCAAGGCATTCCAATGAGAAATTTGGAAGTTATTTTGTTAACCAAAGAAGAGGCCGAGGCCTTGCGTTTAAAAAATATCAAAAATTTAGACCAGAGTAAAGCTGCCCAGAAAATGAATACTTCTCAGAGCACTTTTCAAAGAATATTGAGTTCAGCTTATAAAAAAATAAGCGAGGCCTTGATTAAGGGCAAGGCTATTAAAATTGAGTAGTTTAATTATTGAACTGTTAAACCGTTAAATTGTTGAATTGTTTTAAAGTAATATTAACAATTTAGCAATTCAGCAATTTAGCAATTTAAAATATATGAGTATACTATTAATTATCATTTTAAGTTCTTTGGCCATGAGTTTGATAGCTCTAGTGGGTGTTTTTACTTTAATTTTAAAAGAAGATACTTTGCGGAAAATTATTTTGCCATTAGTGGCTTTTTCTGCCGGAGCACTTTTAGGAGGGGCTTTTTTACATATGATCCCGGAAAGTATTAAAGAGATGGGATTAAAAGAAAGTATTTTTCTTTGGGTTTTGGCGGGGTTTGCTATATTTTTTCTTTTAGAGCAATTTATTCATTGGCATCATTGTCATCAAGTTCCTTCAGAACATAAGCATCCAGTAACTTATCTTATTTTAATAGCGGATGGAGTTCATAATTTTATTGGTGGCTTGGCAATTGCAGGTGCTTTTTTAGTAGATATTAAAGTGGGCATAGTTACTTGGATAGTCGCGGCCGCACATGAAATTCCTCAAGAATTAGGAGATTTTGGAATATTAATCCATGGTGGCTGGGAAAAAAAGAAGGCCTTATTTTTTAATTTTTTATCAGCTTTAACTATACTTTTAGGAGGATTAACGGCTTATTTTTTGTCTAGTAAAATCAACATTACCTTTCTTTTGCCATTTGCCGCTGGTAATTTTATTTATATTGCTTGTTCAGATTTGATTCCAGAAGTAAAACATGGTTGTAATATTAAAAATAATATTTTACATTTTATATCATTTATAATTGGCATATTATTAATATTTTTGGTAAAATTTATTAATGTATAGTTATTATAATTAAAATAATAAAATTATATGGAACCCGTAAGATATTTGATTTTTTACAGGAGACATAAAAATTTATAAATAATAATAAGTAATAAATTATATGAGTAAAAAAATAAAAGAACAAATATCAAACGGGTTGGAAGAAAAAAAGATTTATACTAAACCAGGTTTTATAATCGCAACGGTTATAATACTTGTAGTATTGGGTATATCCCTAGCTTATATTATTAATCAGGCAGCCATTAATAGAGAGAAACAAGTAAAGATAGACGAATTACAAAAAAAGGTTAATGATTTAACAGATTATGTCGAGAGCTTGCAAATTAATGGAGGCCAGGCCGTTAATCAACAACAGGCTCAGGTTCAAAGTGAAGTTGGTTCTTGGCCAGAATATACAAATCAGACCCTGGGCTTTTCATTAACTTTTCCAAAAACATGGGAGGGCTATTTAATAACAGAAAATGCTAATTTTATTGACTTTGGCTTTGAGGAACAAAATCCCGTAGCTAGAATTAGTATTATTAGCCCTGAACAATGGGAGCAGGTTAGACAGCAAGAAAACAGTGGATTGGTATATGTAGGAGAAACAGAACAATTTGTTATTGTTTATAGTTTGGTGGCTCAAGCAGTTGATGAAAATATTCAAGCATTAGTGCTGGAATTTCCTAGTATCATGGAAAATTTAAGTTTATTAGAAGGAGAGTTAATAGTTAAAGATTATTCTTTGGAAGATGAAGATGAGGATGAGGAAGAAGAAATTGAAAGTTTTAGTTACTCTAATGAAGAATATGGCTTTGGCTTAGTTTTTCCAGGCACTTGGCAGGATTACCAAGTTACTAATGGTATTTTTGATTTAAAAGAAATAGGAGAAGCAGATTCTATTAATTTTGGTTTAAGCGATAGTACCTTATTTAGTGTTTTGATTTTAGATGCTGAAGAGTGGGCAGAAGTACAAGAAAGCGGAGAATATAACTTCAATTTTTTATGGGAAGAGGGGGAAAATGTGTTTGTTTATTTTCAAACAACAGAGGAGAATCTGGATGAAAGTTTGGATATGAGAATTTCTGAAATAATGGAAATTATTTCTAGCTTTACAATATTAGAGTAATTAAATGGAGAGAGAAAAGGCCTTAAAATTATTTATGTTGGTTTTTCTTTGCTGTTTTATAGTTTTTAGTATCTTTTTTTTAATTCAAGAGAAAAAAGATCAGGATTTTGAAAGAAGCCGGCAGGGAATTTTACAACTTATTGAAAAAATAAATCCCGACACCTAATTAATTTTTTTAAAAGCCCTTAATTTAGAATTATTATCAAAAATAAAAATATAGACATAAAAGTTTAATTATATATTATATTAGGTGCTGGGATAAATAATAAATAAAAAAGATATGAGACCCGTTAGATATAATGAATTAATTTGAGGGCAAGATATTTATTTGTTTTATAAATAATAATTAAAAAAATATGACTAATAAAAAAAATATATCTCACGGGTTGAGGGTATTAAAAATAGGAGCAATTTGGTGTCCGGGTTGCGTCATTATGAAAACCAGATGGGCAGAAATTGAAAAAGAATTACCAGAATTAGAAACAGAATATTTTGACGCTGATGAGCATAAAGAGCTTTTAAAAAAGTATAAGGTCAAAAATTTACCGGCCTCTATTTTTTTAGACAAGAATGATAAAGTTTTAATTAAAAGAGAAGAAGAAGTTGGTAAAGAAGAATTATTAAGAATTATTGAAGAGAATAAGGACAAGTAAGCCGCCTGCCTTCGCTACTTCCTTCGCTAAAGCTACGGAAGTCAAGAAAGCTTCGGCAAGGCAGGTAAGTTATAAGTTATGAATTTTATTTATATGAAAAAAATTATTATATTTAGTGTTGTTTCTTTTTTATTTTTGTCGGTTTTTGGGCCGGTTTTTAATGTTTCCGCCGAAGAAGAAAATGTTCAAATAGATGTTTTTTATAGTACTAGTTGTCCGCACTGTAAAGAAGCTAGATATTTTTTAAATAATTTAGATGAACAATATTTAGAAGATGAGTTAATAATTAAAGAATATAATGTGGCCGAAAATGACAATATTGAGCTTTTAAAAGAATTATATATAAAATATAATGTTCCCAATAAAGACTATGGTTCAGTTCCAATAATTTTTATTGCTGATAAATATGTAGTTGGCTACAATGAAAAAATAGGAGAGTTAATAAAAAATTATGTAATAGGGTTAGTTCAAGAATGTCGTGAAAAAGAACAAGAGGCCTGTCAACAAAATCAAACCAGTGATAATCCAGAAAGAATTGAATCAGAAAGAGAGTTTAAAATTCCAATTATTGGAAATATTGATATTAGTGGTTTTTCGCCTCTAGTTTTAAGTATAGTGGTTGGGGCTTTAGATGGTTTTAATGCTTGTGCCATGGTGGCTTTAGGATTTTTGTTAACAGTTTTAGTTGCTACCGGAGTTAGAAAAAGAATAGTTTTAATTGGTGGAGTATTTATTTTAGTTTCTGGTCTAGTTTATTTTCTTTTTATATCTGCTTGGTTAAATTTATTTATGTTTATTGGTTATCAGCAATATGCGCAGATTATAGTAGCTTTAATAATCATCTTTTTCGCCTTAGCAATTTTAAAGGACTATTATACCGGCATTGTTTGTAAGGTGTGTAATGTTGAGGAAGGCAAACAGAGTTTTTTTAACAAATTGCAAAAAAAGCTTTTTGTTAAAATGTCGCAATTATCTCAAGCAGAAATGTCTTTAGGTTTGACTTTATTGGGAGTAATTATTGTAGCTATAGGCGTTAATTTAGTGGAATTGGCTTGTTCTTTTGGCTTTCCCTTGGCTTATACCAAAATTTTAACTTCTTATAATTTGCCTACTGTGCAATATTATAGTTATCTTTTGGTCTATGTTGTATTCTATATGATAGATGATTTTTTGATTTTTTTAATAGCAGTGATTACTTTAAAAGTTACCAAGGCCTCTGATAAATATTTAAAAATAATAAAATTAATTAGCGGGCTAGTACTTTTAATTATGGGCTTATTAATGTTATTTAAACCGGAGTTATTAACTTTAATTTAATGTTTAATTTTTTTAGAAAATATTTTTTAGTTGCTGGTATTATTTTTTTAATACCATTTTTAGTTAGTGCTCAAGAAGTCAATCCATACAAAAATGTAGAACCCACTTCTACTGTTAATTTTGTAGAAGAGCAGAAAGGTAATAATCAGCAGCTTGAACTGGATGAAGTTTTTCGAGCCAAAGTAGTTGAAATTTTAGAAGAAAAAAAAATTGAAGACAACGGCCAATTGATAAAACAACAGAATTTAAAGTTAAAAGGCCTTTCGGGCAGTTTTAAAAACAAAGATATATATTTTTATGGCATAGATGATTTTCAAGTGGGCCTGGTGCCGGAATATAAAGCAGGCGACAAGGTTTTAGTTTCTCATAATTTAGATTTAGAAAATCAAGACATTTTTTATATTATTGATTATGTGAGAAATACCAATATCTATCTTTTGGCCTTTATTTTTTTACTGTGCATGGTTGTTATTGGTCGATGGAAAGGTTTGCGAGCTATTATAGCTTTAATAATTACTTTTATTATTATTTTAAAATTAATTTTGCCGGCAATTTTAAATGGGCATAATCCTATTTTAATAAGTATTGGCGGAGGATTTTTAATTTTATTTTTCATTATTTATATTACTGAGGGCATAAATAAAAAAAGCCATATCTCGCTTCTGAGTATCTTAATTAGTTTGTTTATTACGGGTGTATTGGCAATTATTTTTAGTAATTTAATGAAACTAAATGGAGTTTCAGAAGATAGTATTTATTTAATAAATTTAATCGACAAAACCATTAATTTTAAGGGTTTGCTTTTTGCTGGAGTAATTATTGGCAGCTTGGGAGTTTTAAATGATATGGTGGTTAGCCAGGTCTCAACGGTTTTAGAAATTAAAAACGCTAATTTTAATTTGAGTAATAAAGAAATTCTTAAACGGGCCTACCGAGTAGGAGTGTCGCATGTTAGTTCAATGGCTAATACTTTATTTTTGGCTTATGCTGGCTCTGCTTTAAGTATTTTGCTATTATTCTCTATAGGAGGAATGAATTTTACAAATATTTTAAATAATCATTTAATAGCTACTGAAATTTTTAGAGGTTTAATTGGAGCAATTGGAATTGTTTTATCAATGCCAATTAGCACTTTTTTAGCCAGTTATTATTTTAAAAATAATTCACCCTGTTAAATAATTTTAAATCTAATTTATATGTATCATAATTATGCTTTACGTATAGAGGAGAGAAGAAATTTTATAGGGTATCTAACAAATTTAAAATTAAGATTTAATTTATTAAATCTTCAAACGAGTAATAAATTAAATCTTATTTAACAAGGTAAATTAAATTTTATTTCAACCCGTTAAATAATATCGCAATTTAGCGATAATTTAACAGGTTTAACAGGGTAAAAAGTAAAAGCGTCTTAACCTTTATACTTAATACTTAACACTAACTACATGCATAAACACAAAGATCAAAGAGTGGGCGTCTTCGTTGATGTCCAAAATATGTATTATTCAGCTAAAAATCTGTATAATTCTTTTGTAAATTTTGGAAATATTTTGGAAGCCGCTGTCGCCGGACGAAAATTAATTCGAGCCAATGCTTATGTGGTAGAAGCTGGTTTACCAGACGAAAAAAACTTTTTTAAAGCTCTTCAGGAACAAGGTTTTAGAACCGAATCTAAACAACTTCAAATTTTTGCGGGAGGACACAAAAAGGCTGATTGGGATGTCGGTATTTCTGTGGATGCGATTAAAATGTCCAAGCAATTAGATGTAGTTATTTTAGTAACCGGTGATGGAGATTTTTTACCTTTAGTTGAATATTTACAGTATCATGGAGTATTGGTTGAAATTATCGCATTTCAAAAGACCACTTCTTCTAAATTAATGGAGCAGGCCGATGATTTTTTTGATTTATCATCAAATATGAAAAAGTTTTTGATTAAAGGCAAGACAACGGGAAGGGCTCCAGTCAGAAGAGTGAGTAGATAATTTGTTTTTTTAAGCAATGAAGACCTTTAAAGAAAAAGTTTATTTTATTGTTAAAAAAATTCCCCGTGGGAAAGTATTAACTTATAAACAAATTGCTATCAGAGTCAACAGTCCGAAAGCATATCGGGCTGTTGGTTTAGTCTTGAGTAAAAATTATGACCCAAATATTCCTTGTCACCGAGTAATTCGTTCTGACGGGAAAATAGGCGGATATAATAGAAGAACAGAGGAAAAGATTCGATTATTAAAGAAAGAAGGTGTAAAAACTTCTAGTTTCTAATTTCCAATATCTAATTTCTAATGAAGTTACAATATCTAATATCCCTGCCGACCGGTTCACATACTGGGATGTAAGGAAGATATTTAGGCAGGTAATTTCCAATAAAAGACAAAGGTCAGGGGTTAAGGATTAGATGCATTATGTATAATGAATTATGGAACCCGTAAGATATTTTTATAATTTATGAAAGTAGGTTAAAGTTAATTTAATCATATTTATATTATAAGGCCATGTATCAAAATAAAATATCTAACGGGTTAAATAAAGCATTAAATCAGGAATTTTTTAATAGAAATACATTAAAAGTTGCCAAAGAGTTACTTGGTAAATTTTTAGTTAAGAAAGATAATAATTGGGAAATGGCTTTAATGATAAATGAAGTTGAGGCCTATGACGGACCAAATGACAAAGCATCCCATGCCAGTAGGAGCAGGACTAATAGAAATAAGATTATGTTTGATAAAACTGGGTATTGGTATTTATATTTCATTTATGGAATGTATTGGATGCTAAATATTACGACAGGGCCAAAAAATTATCCAGCTGCTATTTTAATTAGAAGCGCAGGTGAATTTAACGGTCCTGGAAAATTAACAAAGCATTTAAGGCTAGATAAAAAATTTAATGGATTACAAGCGAATAAAAAAAGCAATTTATGGATCGAGGATAGGGGAGTTAAGATTAAGTCATCGCAGATGCTTAGATTAAAAAGAGTAGGAGTTGATTATGCTGAAGAGTGGAAAGATAAGTTTTATAGGTTTAAGTTAAATATTGATTTGTAAAGTTTAAGATGAGATAATTAATTTATAGTACGGGTTATAGAAGTTGGCTCTAAGGAATAATCCTTAAGCCATAAGTGAAAATTATCAATTAAGCAAATAGTGTGAAAAATATTGTAATCATTTTAGTAATAGCAATAATTATGGCTTTTTTGCCAAGCCTTGTTTTCGCTTGGGATGATTGTCCGTTTGGTTTAGTAAATGATCCTTATCCTGGTTCATGTGCTAGGTATATTGATACTAATAATGACAATATTTGCGACCATTCTCAATTAAAATTAGGCCAATTGAGCGATGGTGATATTGAAATCACAAGACCTAATTATTTTTTTTGGCCCATTACTATAATTTTAATTCTGTTTTATATTATTTTCTTTTATTTAGAATATAGAAGTAGATATGAGAATGGAAAATTTTGGCAGATGTTTAAAAAGCACAATCTTATCTATTTTCATAATATTATTTTACTTTTATTTTTTTTATTATCAGCCCTAACCGGATTTGCTTCGTTATTAAAAATTACATTAGGCTCATTTGCTAATTACAATTTTAGCAAAGCACATATAATATTTTCCATTATTATGGCAGAAATGTGCCTAGTGCATATTATTTTGCATTGGAAATATTTTATAAGCAAGATTAAAAGATTTATCAATCCTTAATATGGTATTAATCAAAGGTTTTTTAACTGGATTATCGGCTGGTGTTTTTTGTTTGAGTTGGTGTGTGCCAATTTATTTTTCAGTACTTTCTGCTGAAAAGAGAAGTTTTAAGCAGATTTGGATGGTTTATTTGAAATTCAGCATCGGTAGATTAATAGCGTATATTTTATTTGGTATAGCAATTGGTTATTTCAGCAGATTTGTGAGTAGTTATTATTTTCAGTTATTTGCTAGTTTAATCTTGGCTTTATTATCTCTTTTGTTAATTGGTTATGCTTTGGGATTGAGTATTCCAAAATCCAAGATTTGTTCTATATATAAAAAAATTCAGCCGCCGTTTTTATTTGGATTTTTAACAGGAATAAATATATGTCCGCCATTTTTAATTGCTATTTTTTATGTTGCTCAAATAGGCGGTGTAATTAATGGATTGTTTTTCTTTTTGGGTTTTTTTATCGGGACAACAATTTATTTGGCTCCAGTAACTTTCCTGGGATTATTAACGAAGAAGAAAATTTTTGTTAAAATAGCAAGAATAAGCGCAATTTTAGTTGGGTTAATATTTTTGTATTTTGCTATTGGACGGTTTTAAAATAATATAAATGGCTAAATTGCTGAATTGCTAAATTATTAAGAACAATTGAACCGTTTAACAATTTAACAATTCTATAGTTTTTAATTTATGAATCCCGTTAGATAACTATTAGTTCTATTTTCTAATTAGGAAAAATATTAAAACAAAAGTAAAAATAAAAACAGTATCACAAATAATTATCTAACGGGATGAATAAAATTTATAAAAAATTAATTGTTATATTTGGAGCTATTATTTTAACAGCACTGCTATTTTTACCTTTTGTTTTATTGAAAAATAAAAAGCCGGATTTTAATATTGAACAAATTGGTTTATTCAAAACAGAGGATTTAAGAGAAGCGGATTTTTATGAAACTTTAAGCAATGGCTTAGTCAAATGCAATTTATGTCCTAATAATTGTTTGATTAAGCCAGGGGAAAGAGGTTTGTGTGAAGTTAGAGAAAATAGAGACGGGAAGCTATATGCCCTTAATTATGGCCTGCCAGTTTCTGAACATGTTGATCCAATCGAAAAAAAACCCATATTTCATATGTTACCTAGCGTGGATGTTTATTCTATTGCTACAGCGGGATGTAATTTTTCATGCTTGAATTGTCAAAATTGGCAAATTTCTCAAGCCAGAGTTGAAGATTTTCCTTTAAACAAAAAAACTCCAGAGCAAATAGTAGAGGCTGCACTCAAAAGTGAGTCGCAGGCAATCGCTTATACGTATTCTGAACCAACTATTTTTTATGAGTATATGTATGATACAGCTAAATTAGCTCATGAAAATGGCTTGTATAATATTATGGTAACTAATGGATATATTAATGAAGAGCCATTAAAAAAATTATGTCAATATATGGATGCCTTTAATGTTGATTTAAAAGGTTTTTCAGAGGAGTTTTATCAGAAAGTTACGGGTGGAAAATTAGAGCCAGTTCTAAACACTTTAAAAATAATCAAAGAACAAAAAAAGTTATTAGAAATTACTTATTTGATAATTCCTAGCTTAAATGATTCAGAAGATGAGATTAATCAGGCCGTTCAATGGTTGGTTGATAATTTGGGTCAAGATACTATTTTGCATTTTTCTAGATTTCATCCAGATTACAAATTGAAAAATATACCAGCAACACCAATTTCTACACTAAAAAAAGCCAGAGAAATAGCTTTGAGTCTGGGTTTAAAATATGTTTATACGGGCAATATGTATTGGCCAGAAGGAGAAACAACTTATTGTGATGATGGAAGTATTGCTATCCAAAGACAGGGATTTATTGTTATAGAAAATAATTTAGATCAAGGTAAATGTGAGGATGGAACCAGAGTGCCAGGTATTTGGGAGTAGTATTTGTTATAATTTTTGAGTTTTAAATACTTGCAAAACAAATATTATAAACAAATTTAATACCGCTAATAATATTACCGTATTGATCAATCCAATAATCGGCAAAAATATTATACTGGCCAGTAAAGCCCCTAAAGCAGAGCCGATTTGGTCAGCACTATAAATAGAACTAATCTTGTTAGTTTCTTTTTTTTGTAAGTATAGATAATTAGTAATGGGAAATTCTAAGCCATTTAATGTGCCAATAATTAAGCTTATGAAAGGGAATATTATAAAAATTCCGATTGCTTGATTAACATTTGACAAAAGATTAAATATAAACGGCAAAGATAAACAATAAAGCGCAATTAGTAAATAAATATATTTTAATTTATTAATAGTAATTTTATACTTACTGATTAATTTTATTCCTAGATAATTTCCAATCACCATTCCGCTGAGAAGCAAAGTTATAATAATTGCTATTTGCGAATAAACATATCCATAAAATGTTTGGAATAACAGTATTAAAATAATTTCTATTGTAAAAAGAGTGAAATCAGGAATTGTGGCAGTAAACGGCAATGGATTTATTTTTCTCTTTTTTAATATGGCGGTGATAATAATTAATATGGAGAGTAAAATAATTAGCCAATGTAATAGATTTAGTTTAGTTAATTTTGACAATAATTTAGTCAAATTAGGATGAAAATGATTTATCCAAAATAGGTTTTGAAATAAATATGTATTTGGTTTTAAATTTTTATTAATTAAATCTGTATTGTTATTAATGTTGGCCAAAGTTGTCTGAATTCTGTCATTGGTCAGACGATAATCAATGTATTTTGGGACAACTAATTTATTATTAAGATTTCTGTTTTGATAATTATTAATTAATGGTTGGGGATTATAATCAATATTAGCTTGACTGGCTATGTAATAAATTTTTTCTTCAGGCAGGATTAAAACTTTATTAAAAACATTTTGCAGGGTTTGATAAACCGATGAAATTAATTTATTATTAGCTTCATTAATATAATTTGGAGATGAGTCAAGCCAAGTGGCAAAAATTCCTTGTTTTGATAAATGGTTTTTAGCGGTTTCAAAAAATTCTTTGGTATAAAAGCGATTTAAGGCAATTGTAGAAGGATTTCCTAGATTGGAAATTATTATGTCAAATTCTAGATTATTATTTTTTAAAAAATGGACAGCATCTTCATTTGTTATTTTAACTCGCTTATCTTCCCATGAATCTTGAGTTTGTTTATTTATAAATGGCCTTGCTAAATCAATTAACTCTGGGTCTAATTCTAAATAATAAACTGATTCAATGGGATGTTTTAAAATTTCATTGATGGCATTTTGCAGGCCATTGCCAATCAATAGAATTTTTTGAGGATTTTTAGAAAATAATAAAGGAAAATGAATTAGTATTTCATCAGATAAATTATTAGAACTATTGGCGGTCATTAATCCATTAATATAAAAATTATATTGTTCCTTGTCTTTAGTAATGGCTAAGTTATGATATAAGCTATTTTTAGATAATATTAAGTTTTGTTTTGGCCATCGCCAATTATTTATTTTTGAATTTAATGAGTGTGAGATTGGAGAGAATATCAGAACTATAATCAATAATATTTGGATGCTAATTAAATATTTTTGCCAATTAAGTTTAGACAATTTTAAAAGGAGTAAAAGAATTATAGAATTTATAAAAGCAATGAAAAAAGTTATTGATATGGCGTTAATTTTTATTAGAAAAATACTGAATAAAACTCCGCCGATAATAAAACCAATATTTTCAAACAAATAGGCCTTATTGACTAAATGACTAACTGCCTTTTCTTTTATTTTGTTTATCCCGCACCATTTTTGTAATGAAAGCGGTGCGTGGCTAAGCCAAAATTTAGCACCAATAGTAAATTGCAAACCCAAGATTAAACACAATGGAGCTAGAGCAAGCATTGTATATATTAAGCTTGATAATAAGTCGGGGGATTGGCCGACAGTAGATATAAGCTGTCTTGCCAAGCAGATAATTAAAATTTCTAAAAATAAAAATAGCGGCGCTAGCCAAATAGTCCAAAGATATAGATGAGTATGTTTTTTAATCTTGTTTCCTATGATTGCGCCTATAGCAACCCATAATAACCAGCTGGCCAAAGCTAATCCAATAAATATTTCATTACCGTAAAAACTGACTATTAGCTCTCGAATTATTATTAGCTGGCTGATAATAGATGTCAGGCCCAGGGTAATTAAAGAGATAAAAAATAGTTTTTTGTTTTTTATGTCCATCCCGTTAGATAATAGTTTATTTTAAATATTTTTATTAAATTTTTATAATATGTTCCCATTAGTTTATAATTTCGTATTAATTATTTATCTAACGGGATCCATAAGTATATCTTAGCATTTTTTAATGTAATAAAAAAAGACAAATATTGTTAGTTAATTTTTTGTGATATAATAAATTAGTCATTAGTCGATAGTCGTTAGGCGTTAGTTAATAAGAAATAAATTAGGCATTAGGCGTTAGGCGATAAGAGCAATATAAG